>CANHHZ010000200.1 GCA_947460275.1 Sphingobacteriaceae bacterium
CAATTCCATTTTTCTTTGCAAAATTCTTATTGCAGTAAAAGCATTTTTTTTATTCATAACCTTTGATTTATGCCAAAGCTATACGTAGCAATCGATATAGAGGTTTGCAGCCTAAAAAATGTCCATTAAGCCACTCTTTATAGTTAGCCTTTATCTGTTCAAAAAAATAAAAGGGAGTAAATACATGATTGTATCTACTCCCTTTTATGAATATGTATTGCTTACAAAAGACTTTTTTAGTGCCTTTAAAAATATTGATAAGGCTTTTGTAATTTCAAAGAAAAATTATTTTCCCAATTTTGCTTTTAAATTAGTATCAATGGCGTTAAGGAAATCTTCTGTAGTTAAATAATTTTCTTTACCAACACTATTTCCATAAATACAAACAGCTAAATCTTTAGTCATTTTGCCGCTTTCAACAGTTTCTATACAAACTGCATCAAGGGCTTCGCAGAACTTCACCAATTCTTTATTTCCATCAAGTGTACCCCTAAAAGCCAACCCTTGTGTCCAAGCGAAAATAGAAGCAATTGGATTTGTAGACGTTGGTTTACCTTCCTGATGCATGCGATAATGACGAGTAACTGTTCCATGCGCAGCTTCAGCTTCCATAGTTTTTCCATCAGGCGTAATTAATGAACTTGTCATCAAACCTAGTGAACCAAAACCTTGTGCAACAGTATCGCTTTGCACGTCACCATCGTAATTTTTACAGGCCCAAACAAAATTACCATTCCATTTTAATGCAGAAGCTACCATATCATCAATAAGGCGATGCTCGTATGTAATTCCTAAAGTATCCATTCTTCCTTTAAATTCTGTTTGATAAATTTCTTCAAAAATATCCTTAAATCTGCCATCGTACTTTTTCAAAATTGTATTTTTAGTAGAAAGATACAAAGGCCATTTTTTCATCATTGCCTGATTGAAACAAGAACGTGCAAATCCTTTAATAGACTCATCTGTATTATACATGGCTAAGGCTACACCATCGCCTTTAAAATTAAAAACTTCAAAAGATTGAGGAGCTGAACCATCTTCAGGGGTATAAGTAATGGTCAACTTCCCATTTCCCTTAGTTACAAAGTCTGTAGCTCTATATTGATCGCCAAAGGCATGACGACCAATGCAGATTGGCGCTGTCCAATTAGGAACTAAACGAGGAATATTTTTCATCACAATAGGCTCACGAAAAACAGTACCATCTAAAATATTTCTGATAGTTCCATTTGGGGATTTCCACATTTGCTTTAAGTTAAACTCCTTAACACGAGCCTCATCTGGTGTAATCGTAGCGCATTTGATACCCACATTGTATTTTTTAATAGCTTCTGCAGCTTCTATAGTTACTTTATCATCAGTAGCATCACGATTTTCTATTCCTAAATCGTAATATTTAATATCTAAATCTAGGTAAGGATGTATTAATTTGTCTTTTATGAAAGACCAAATAACTCTTGTCATTTCATCACCATCTAGCTCTACTACTGGGTTGTTAACTTTAATTTTGCTCATTTGATTTAATATTTATAGGTAGTTAATAGTTTAATTAATGATTAATATCCGAATACATCTTCAAGCTTTAGATAGGTTAATTTACCATAGCCTTCCAAAGTTTTAATGTCGAGCGTATTTTTATTTCCTAAGACCATAATGTTATATTTTTTATCTTTAAAATGTGCTTGTTGAAATGCCTTGATATTTTCGAATTTCATACTTGGCACAGCAGCAAAAACATCTTTTCTCATATCATAATTATTGCCCATTTTTTTAGCATTCATATAATTAAACAGGATATTATTTTTTGTAATTCTTTCTGTTCTAATTTGCTCTTCGACAGCTTTTTTGGCATTGTTAAACATGTTTTCACTTTCTGGTAAATTGTTCATTAATTCAAACATTCCTTTCATGGCTTCGGGCAATTTATCGGCCTGTGTGCCAATATATGCAAGTGCAAAATGTGATTTTTCTTTATTTTGTGGCCCGCGGTAGCTACTAAATACCGAATATGCCAGTGCCTTTGATTCGCGCATAGTTTGAAAAACAATGCTGCCCATTCCTCCACCAAAATACTCATTAAACAAAGTAATGGTAGGTAAATTATTTCTGTTATATTTTTCGTCTTTTGAAAGCATCATAATTTCTGCTTGTTTCATATCATAATCAATAACATAAACTTCGGTTTGTTTATTTTCCTGTTCGGCAAAGGCAACTGGTGTTGGTATAGCTTTTAGTGGAGTTACAGCCTTATGATTAGCATTAATTTTATTAGCTAAAATATCTGTTGTTAAAGGGCCGTAATAATAAATATCATGTTGGTATGATGTAAGGTCTTTAATCCTTTGAATTAACTCATCAGGATTTATTGCTTTTAATTCTGCGGCAGATAAAATATTGGTGTATGGCGATTTAGCTCCATATACAGCATAATTGTACATCCCGCTCCATAAAATTTTTCCTTTACTTAGTTTATCATCCTCGCGTTGTTTCATAATAGATGAAACCAAATTCTCAAGTGCAACTTTATCGGCCTTTGGATTTTTTAGTAATCCTTCAAATAATTTCAAGGCAGTTTCAAAACTTTCGTTAAGGCCCTGAAGGCTTACATAAACTTGGTCTTCGGAACTAAATACATTGTAACTGCAACCTAACTTATAAAACTCTTGTTTAAGCTGTTCGTTTGTTAATTCAGCGGTGCCTAAAAAGTTTAAATATTCTACTGCAAGGCCAAGTTTTTTATCATGATTTTTTCCCATTTCTAGGACATAATACAAAGTAAACAAGTTATTTTCTTTATTTTGTGTAGTAAAAATTGGTGCCCCAATAATTGTTTTATACTCCACTATATCTTTAGCATAGTCTAAAAAAACTGGTTCAATGGCAGGCGTTTTAGCATCCATTATACTTTTTAAAAATGGTGATTGTGCATCGCGGTTTACCTCTACAGGTGTAATTTCTGGTTTGTTTACCTTCTGCGCGTTTTTATCTTCGCCATTACGTTTGTACACAACCACGTAGTTTTGATTAAAATTGGCCTTTGCCCAGGCCACTACTTTTTCTTTGGTTATAGCGCCTAATTTATTTATTCTATCAGTGTAATCATTCCATGATTGTTCATTAACGAAGGCGTTTACCATAGCCATTGCTCTGTTACTATTGTCTTCGTATTCTTTAGTTTGCTGCAATTTGATATCATTAATTATCGCTTTCATCATCCAATCAGGGAATTCTCCTTTTTTTAGTTTTTCAACCTCTGCCAAAACTAAATCTTTTGCTTGTTCAAGCGTTTGCCCTTCTTTGGCATTAGCATCTAAAATAAAAACTCCATAATCTTTTAAAATATACGGAAACACAGATGAACTCAATACTTTTTGTTGTTGATTTAAATTTAAATCCATTAAACCAGCAGTGCCATTGTATAAAATTTTAGATGCAATCTCAGCCAATTCTGCATCAGCAGTGCTTTGACCTCCGATACGATAAGCTAATAACATAGATTCAGCATCTGGGCCAAAAACTTCTTTCACAATAGGTTGTGCAATTGCTACCTCTTTACCTGGGATATAGGCAGGTACTGGTTTAGATTTCATATTTCCAAAACGACTATCAATTAAACGAATAGCTTGTTCGTAATCGAAATCACCCGACATACATATTGCCATATTGTTGGGGACATAATATGTATCGTAATATTCTTTTATTTTTTTTATGGATGGATTTTTTAAATGTTCAATAGTTCCAATAGTAGTTTGTTTACCGTAATTATTGTTAGGGAACATTGCTTCAAAAAGTGTTTCGAAAACCTTACGTCCATCGCTATCTAACCCTCTGTTTTTTTCTTCGTAAACAGCCTCTAATTCAGTATGAAAAATTCGC
>CANHHZ010000201.1 GCA_947460275.1 Sphingobacteriaceae bacterium
GACTCCTGCAACAGCGGTAGCCGCCGAATTGATGTCGATACCTGACTTTGGCGAAGAAGACACCACGCTGTTTGCTGCCGAGAAAAAAATTATCCAAAACCTAAAAAAGGCAACTTTAATGGTAGCTGGTGCTGCGGTTCAAAAATTAATGATGAGCCTATCAAAAGAGCAAGAAATTTTGATGAACATCGCCGATATGGCCAGTTATGTGTATGTGGCCGAATCGGCCATGCTAAGAACTGAAAAATTAGTAAGCATGCGTGGCGAAGAAGCTTGCAAAGGACAGTTAGACCTAATGCGCATTTACTTTGTAGAAGCTGTTGATGGCCTACAAAAAGCGGGTAAAGAAGCGCTTTGGGCATTTGCCGAAGGCGACGAGCAACGCATGATGCTGGTAGGTTTACGCCGATTTACAAAAATGGAACCTTTTAACGTAAAACAAGCCCGCCAAAACGTGGCTGTACAAATTATAGAAGCCAATAAATACTGTTTTTAAGCTAAAAGCTTAGATACTTAAGCGGAAAGAATAAAGCTTAAACTAAGGTTAATTGACGACCTTGGCTTTAGTCTTTCCGCTTTCAGCTTTTGTCTTATTTGTTAAATTTGGTTAAAAATTGTTCGGTCGGCAATAAAAGCTTATTTTTGTAGAATTATGTTTAAAAACAAAATACTTTTAGCACTTTTTTTAATCGTTGGCGCCTTTTCTTCTTGTAAAAAAGATACGTATAATGCCGATGAACAATTAAAAGCGGATGACAAGCTTATTGTTGATTTTATAGCCAAAAACAATATTGCGGCCATTAAACACAGCTCGGGATTGTATTACCAAATTCAGGCTGCAGGTACAGGGAGCGCAACCTATATGTCATCTACCAACGTTTCGGTAAATTACGAAGGCAGATTACTAAACGGAACTGTTTTCGACAAATCTACAACAACTGCAACTTTTCCTTTAGGTAATTTAATTGTAGGTTGGCAAATCGGTATTCCTTTAATCCAAAAAGGTGGCAAAATTAGGTTAATCATTCCTTCTACCTTAGCTTACAGAAATACCTCCCCGAGTTCGGCAATTCCAGCAAATTCGGTATTAGATTTTACTATAGAATTAATAAACGCACAATAATATGCAAATCAGCAAAAAACTAAGCTCATCTACCATTGCCTTATTGGCCATATTATTGCTTTTCAATTCTTGTAAAAAAGAATATGAAACGATTCAAAGTATAGACGATGCTAAAATTCAAGCCTACATCAAACAAAACAATTTAACCATGACCAAAGACCCTTCTGGGTTTTATTATCAGGTGTTAACCCAAGGAACGGGTGCCCCTTTAGCTTATAAAGACTCCGTATTTTATAATTTAGAGGTAAAAGCGCTTTCTGGCCAGTCGTATATTACTGCCACTGCATTTACTAATGATGGTACCCATTTAGGCTATTTAAATCCAACTTCGTACAGAACAGCACTTTTGGGTGTAAAAAGAGGAAGTAAAGTGCGCATCATCTTGCCTTCTTATTTGGCCTATGGTAAAAATGGCTACGGTACTGTTCCTTCTAACGAAGTCATTGTCTCAGATATTACTACTTACGCTCAAAATGCCCAGTGGCAAATAGACGATGCCAGAATTTTAAGCTTTTTAAGTGCCAACAACATTACCGCGGTAAAAAGTCCGCAAAGGGTTTATTATAAAATTTTGACCCCCGGTACAGGAACTAGTATAGACATTGCTTCTACTGTAACTTTAAAATACACCGGAAGGTTATTAAACGGAACCGTTTTTGACCAAACCATAGATACTTCCTATTTGGTAGCTCAATTGCAAAGCTTAATTAAAGGTTGGGAAGTATTGTTAGGGATGCAAAAAGGAACAAAAATTAGAATATTTATCCCTTCAGATTTAGGCTATGGCCTTGCTGGTCAAACCGATTCTTATACAGGAAAGACCACAATTCCGGCAAGCAGTGTGCTAGACTTCGACATTGAGGTTATAGATGTAACCAACTAAGCTTAGTGCTAAAAAATATAAGCCATCTTTTTACAGATGGCTTTTTTTAGGCCAAGGCTTTTTTGAAAACTTTGAGTACACGATCTCTAGCAAAAGCATGGTCTACAATAGGCACGGGCAGTAAGGCCATTTGGTATGCTGGCGCCCATTTAAACACATATTCCATTTTAGGATCGAACTTTTGCAATTGCAAAGCCGGATTAAAAACCCTAAAATAAGGTGCGGCATCGTTTCCTGAGCCACAAGCCCACTGCCACCCGCCAACATTACTCGAAAGTTCGTAGTCTAATAATTTTGCTGCAAAGTAAGCTTCGCCCCAGCGCCAATCTATCAGCAAATGCTTGCATAAAAAGCTTGCAACCACCATCCTTATCCTGTTGTGCATAAAGCCAGTTTGGTTCAATTGGCGCATGCCTGCATCTACCAATGGATAGCCTGTTTCTCCCTTACACCAAGCTTCAAATTCTTGTGCGT
This sequence comes from Sphingobacteriaceae bacterium, assembly GCA_947460275.1. Lineage (GTDB taxonomy): Bacteria > Bacteroidota > Bacteroidia > Sphingobacteriales > Sphingobacteriaceae > Pedobacter. The sequence continues at coordinate 2,481 of CANHHZ010000201.1, forward strand.
TGTTTCTCCATTCAATGTTATCGTAGGCAGGCTTAAAAGCTTTATCCACGATGTGCGGAAAATGCCAAAGGATCATCATGTAAAACTCACGCCAAGCCAATTCGGCCAGCCATTTATCTGCTTTGTGTACCACAGCCTTTTGCACGGCATTTCTAATGCTAATGGTGCCAAAACGCAAATGTAGCCCAATGTAAGAAGTAGCATCCATGGCCGGAAAATCTCTTTTGGCTTCGTAACCTGCTAGTTTTGTCTCAAAATCTACGGGAGGAAACTGTTGCTGCACCTCGTCAAAACCCATCTCAGGTAAGCCAATTACATTTAAGGGTGCAGTCTGATGCAAATGACCAAGCAGTTGCTCACTTAAATAGGACTGATATGCAGCTGGATTGAGCTTTTGTAACCAAATTTTAAAATAAGGTGTAAAAACGGTGTAAGGTTTCCCATCGGCCTTAACAACTTCCTTTTTTTCGAAAATCACTTGGTCTTTAAAAGTTTTAAAAGCAATGTTCTTGGCTTCAAAAAAAGTGGTGAGCTTGCTATCTCTTTGGGTAGCATAGGGCTCATAATCGTGGTTGGTATAAACCTCTTTTACGTCGTAATCATTTAAGATACTGTTCCAAGCGGCCATTGGTTCATCGTATTTAACCAACAGCGAACTCCCATTCTCCATCAGCTTTTGCTGCATCTTGCTTAGCGTTTCATGAATAAATGTAACCCTTGCATCGGCTTTGTTTTGTAGCTTATCAAGAATATTTTTATCGAAAATAAACACCAAAAGCACAGGATATTGGCTTTTTAGAGCGTTGTACAAGGCGGCATTGTCTGTTAGCCTTAGGTCGCGCCTAAGCCAGCAAATGCTAATCGGTGGTTTGGTGATCATATAGTTCAGTTAGTGCTTCGGACAATGTAGGGTAAGAAAAAACATATCCTGCAGCTATTAATTTTTGTGCCGATGTTCGGTTGCTCATCAACGGTAAAATACTCATTTCGCCCAAAATAAGTTTAAGCATAAAACTAGGCACATGCACCGGCCAAACAGGTCTGCTGATTGCTTTAGCAAGCGTTTTTGTAAACATTGTATTGGTTACAGGGTTGGGTGCGCAAGCATTGTAAGCGCCAGTAAAGGTTTCGTCATCAACAGCTTTGCAAAAAATGCCGACAATATCGTTAAGGTGTATCCAGGGCATCCACTGTTTGCCTGTGCCCAAGGGGGCGCCCACAAAAAGTTTAATAGGCTTTTCTAGCTGTGGCAAAACTCCCCCAGCTTTGGTTAAAATTAGGCCAATACGTATTTTTACAACTCTAATCGCCATTGCAATTCCTTTGTCGGCGGTATTTTCCCAAGCTAAACAGCAATCGGC
>CANHHZ010000202.1 GCA_947460275.1 Sphingobacteriaceae bacterium
TTCTTTATCACTACAAGCTATAAACAATGTAATACTTAAAGTAAAAAATACAAATTTGAGAACTTTCATTTCTTTTGGTTACTAATTTTAACTATTCAAATATAACTTTAATTAACGTCTAATTATTTGGTTTTTATTTCTGCCGAAGCATTGTTTAAAATGGTTTCTGTAACTACACTTCGTTTACCACTTGGAGCAATTACAATTGTTTTTAATACTTTCTTTTGTCCCTTTGGCACATCCACCATCAATGGCTTAGTATAAATGGTTGCATTTTCTGATGGACGATATCCATCCAGCGTATAATATATTTTAGCCCCATAAACCGGAACTTTTAGAGTGATGCTAAAGTTTTGTCCGTTAAGCACACTTTCATTTAGTCCGATTGGTGTAGGCACCCAATAATTGGTGTCCGTTTGATCTAACCTCGCCAAGTGTAAAGGCATACGCTCTTCGTTAAAATTTTTCTCCTCCTTGTTTTCTAATTGGCTCCAGGCAATTTCTGCCAAAGCATAGATACGCGGAAAAATCATGTATTCTGCTTTAGCGGGTGTTTCTACATACTCTGTCCATAGATTGGCCTGCACACCGATGATATATTTTTGTTGGTCAAACGTAAGTTCTTTAGGCACGGGGTTGTAATTGTAAACTTTTGAATAGGGTGCTAAGCCGCCAATAGTTAAAGGTTCATCGGGCGAACTAGACTGCTTATGGTCAAAATATAACCCTGCGCTTGCTGGGGTCATAATTACATCGTGGCTCAGCTTTGCAGCAGCTATACCGCCATTTTCGCCACGCCAAGACATTACCGTTGCATTTGGTGCTAATCCGCCTTCTAAAATTTCATCCCAACCAATAATAGATCTGCCTTTTGAGTTGAGGTATCTTTCTATGCGCTGAATAAAATAACTTTGTAAACCATGTTCATCTTTTAAGTTGTTGTCTTTGATAAACTGCTGACAAAAGGCCGATTGTTTCCAATATTCCTTGGGGCACTCATCTCCACCGATATGGATGTATTTTGATGGGAAAAGCGCTATCACTTCATCTAACACATTTTCTAAAAATTTGAAAGTGTCTTCCGTAGGCACAAAAACATCATCAAAAACACCCCAAGTTTGTTGTACTTGCTTCCCATTTCTATCGCCATACCAAGGGGTTTTTTCGCTAACGAAAGTATCTTTATCAGGAAAACAACTTAACGCTGGATAAGCAGCGATAGCTGCAGAGCTATGTCCTGGCATTTCAATTTCTGGAATTACGTTGATAAATCTAGCCGAAGCGTAAGCTACAACATCTCTTACCTCATCTTGGGTATAATAGCCTTGATGTGTTGTATTGTCGTTACCACCTGTGCCCGGATAATTACCTACAATAGTACCATTGCGTTTTGCACCAATTGAGGTAAGCTTCGGATATTTTTTAATTTCTATTCTCCACCCTTGATCTTCGGTAAGGTGCCAATGAAAATTATTTAACTTATAGCTTGCCATCACGTCGATATACTTTTTAACGAAAGAAATTGGCAAAAAATGACGCCCCACATCTAAGTGCAAACCTCGATATTTAAAACGCGGATAATCAGTAATGACGGCATTTTGAATACGGATTTGAGCTTGTTTTTTAGCCGGCATCAATTGCAAAAGTGATTGCACTGCATAAAACAAGCCCGCACCCTTACCTACCACTTTAATTTGATTAGAGCTAATAGTTACCACATAGCCTTCTGAGGGCAATTGATTAGCCCCTTTTGAAGTTAAAACAATAGTTTTTTGATTTTGGTTATTCTTTTTTTCCCTTTTAAGCGAGAAATCGCCCTTAGCCGCTAAAAAATTATTGAACAAATCTGCAGATGGAGCACTTTCTAGATCCTCATTAACCAACACAACTGATTTATCCAACACAAATACACCCTTATTTTTTACAATAGATACAGGTGCTGGAATAATACCCATATTTTTGTCGGTTTGGGCAAATGTATGTAGTGCAAACAAGAGCACAAATGGTATTAGAATATATTTTTTCATTGACTAATTTTTAATATACCAAGGTATAAATTTTTATTGAAGATAGTTAACTTCGATAAAAATCATCCAAAAAAAAGCTTCCTGATTTCTCAGGAAGCTTTTTTTGTAGTCAATGTTTATTTAAAAGCTATTTCACTTCATCTGCTTTGGCAGCCAAAAAACGTTCGGCATCTAAAGCAGCCATACAACCTGATCCTGCAGCAGTAACCGCTTGGCGATAATAATGATCTTGTACATCACCACAAGCAAAAACACCCTCTATATTAGTTTTTGAGCTACCAGGTATGGTTTTTAAATAACCTGTTTCGTCCATATTTAGCCATCCTTTAAAAATATCGGTATTTGGTTGGTGACCAATGGCCACAAAAAAACCTTCAATGCTTAACTCGGTTTCTTGCTGATTGATATTATTTAGCACTTTTACACTAGTCACATTTTTACCGTTGCCTAGTATTTCTTTTGTTTCTGTATTGTACAAAATTTCTATGTTTGGAGTGTTTAATACCCGATGAACCATTGCTTTTGAAGCACGGAACTCGTCTTTACGCACCAACATGTACACTTTTTTACACAATTTGGCTAAGTATGTTGCTTCCTCGGCAGCGGTATCTCCAGCACCAACAATAGCTACATCTTGTCCTTTAAAAAAGAAACCGTCACAAACTGCACAGGCCGAAACTCCAAAACCATTGTATTGTTGCTCGCTTGGCAAGCCTAACCATTTTGCCGTGGCACCAGTTGCAATAATCACTGTGTCGGCAGTAATCGTTTTACTTTCATCCACGATTACTTTGTGAGGCAGCGCCGAAAAATCGACAGCACTTACATAGCCAAAACGGATTTGAGTTCCAAAACGCTCCGCTTGTTTTTTAAAGTCTTCCATCATTTCTGGCCCCATTATCCCATCTGGGTAACCTGGAAAATTATCTACATCGGTTGTTTGGGTTAATTGTCCGCCCATTTGCATTCCAGTATACATTACTGGTTTTAAGTCTGCTCTTGCCGCGTAAATTGCCGCTGTATATCCTGCCGGACCAGAGCCTATAATTAAACATTGTACGTGTTCTATTTCTTGTTCTTGAGACATTTTTTGTGTTAATAAATTAAGCAAATTTAATTTTTAAAATTTAAAAAAGGCAGGAAGTTGTTGCGTTAATTTTTCTTTTTACTTCTTTTCGTTAATGAAGTAGTAGAAACAGTGAGATCCATATCGTAAACTATTTTGAGCTTTTCCCTTGAAAAAAGCCATTCTCCATCTCTTTTTCCATCTTTATAATTGCCTTCAATTAATATTTTCCCGTACTTATCATAGGTGCAAAATTTTCCATTTTGCTTACCGGCTTCAAAATTTTGAAGGTTAAATATATTTCCATCGGGATAAAAAAGCAACCAACTGCCCTGCTCAGCTCCATTTACAAAGTTACCTTGTTGCGACAAATAGATCATTTTGTTTTTCAGTTTAAAATTTTCATTTCTTTCTGCGTTGAAATCAGCAATGTAGTTGTAAAAAACAAATTTTCCGTGTGGAATAGACAACAAAGAATCGATGTAGGAGCCAGTTTGTATAAGGTTATTGTAAAGATCGTATCTTTTAAAGACCCACAAATTTTCGGTTGTCAATTTTCCATAAATTGCATAAGAAGTTGCTTTAGTCGAGTCGGAAATCACATCATCTCCATTAAAAAATATTGGCTTTACCTGTGCAAAAGCCATTTCAGCAACAAAAAAAAAGCAAATGCAAAGCACAATTTTTTTCATCTTAAGTTTGTATAACACCCACATTAAA
>CANHHZ010000203.1 GCA_947460275.1 Sphingobacteriaceae bacterium
ACCATGAAAGATATTGCCTTAATGCAAAATCATAATGTAAGCATTAGTGGAGGGAGTGATAAACTTTCTTTCTTTGGTTCTGGAACTTATTTGGCACAAGATGGATTGATACCAAACAACAATTTTAACCGAACCAATATTTTGCTCAATGCAGATGCTAAAATATTTTCTTGGGCTAAATTCTCGTTAAATACTTCTTTGAGGCAATCCAATGAGTTGAGACCTGGTGTTGGTACACCAAGAAGCATCATTAACAAAGCGTTATACATGTTGCCTACCTTATCTGCAGCAAAAGAACTTGACGGAAACTGGGGATATGGTAAAAATGGAGATAACCCAGCTGCTGCCGCAAATGCCAGTGGCGAAAATATCACCAAAGGCTCGGAGTCTATTGTGAGTGGTATGCTAACGTTGACACCTTTTCAAGGTTTTGAAATGTTAGGTCAATACTCTTTGAGGACGGTTACCGGTAGAAACAGAAGCTTAATTACTCCTTATACTGTGTCCTTAAAAGGTGCTGTTTTGGGGCAATATCCTCCACAAGATGGGTTGACAGAAAGCTGGAACGAAACCATACGTAATTTTTATCGTTTTCAAACCTCGTACACCAAAAAAATTGCAAAACATAGCGCTAAACTATTAGTTGGTTACCAAGGCGAAGACAACACCAACTCTTCTTTTTTTGGTGCTAAACAAGGGTTCACACTTGGCAGATATTATTTAAGTAATGGTTTAGGTACATCTGCTACCTCTGGAGGCGGAGCAAGTAGTTGGGCAATGATGTCGGGCTATGGCCGTATCAATTATGATTTTGATCAGAAATATCTTTTAGAAATTAGCGGAAGGTACGATGGTTCTTCTCGCTTTACAGCATCTAATCGTTGGGGCTTTTTCCCTTCGGCTTCTGCGGGTTGGGTAATTTCTCAAGAAAACTTTATGAATTCAACTAAAAAAGTAATTGATTTATTGAAGTTGAGAGTTTCATACGGTTTGTTGGGTAACCAAGACATTGGAAACTATCCATATACTGCTACTATAAATCCGGGTTATAGTTACTACTTAGGTGACGGTAAACAGCTGGCAGATGGTGTGGCGCAAATTGCACTTTCTAACAACGACATTAGTTGGGAAAGATCAAAACAATTTAACGTTGGTGTTGATTTAAGTATGTTTAAAGATAAATTTACATTAACCGCAGATTATTATGTGAAAAACATTTACGACATGTTATTGCGTTTTCCATTACCGTATTATGCCGGACAGCAACCTGCATTTACCAATGCAGGAGACATGGAAAACAAAGGTTGGGAGATTGCATTAGGCTACAAAAATAAGGTCAATGATTTTAACTATGGAGTAACGGTGTCGGTAAATGATAACCGCAATAAAATAACCAATCTAAATGGTTTAAACTCTCAAGATAGAACCATGGTGGAGGGCTATCCAAATAATGGTATTTGGGGTTACTTGTCTGACGGATATTATCAAAATAACGATGATGTTGCTAACTCACCAAAATTAAGTGGTGCAGCCAGACCAGGGTTTTTAAAGTACAAAAAGGTTTTTCAAGGTGACGGTGTAGACCCAATGCTCATCGACTCTAGAGATCAGGTATATTTAGGTGATCCTTTTCCACATTATGAGTTTGGTGTAAACCTAACGGCAAGTTGGAAGAATTTTGATTTTACTGCTTTTATACAAGGTATTGGTCAGCGCTCTGCATTTTTAAGTGGCGTAGGCTTAAAACCATTTGCAAATGGTGCAAATTTGTTTCGCCATCAAGTAGATTACTGGACACCAGAAAATCCAAATGCAGCCTATCCTATTTTAGTTCCAGAAGCAAATTCTGCCGATAACTTTGTAAGATCAGATAAATGGGTACGCAATGCCTATTACGCTAGGTTAAAAAATGTTGTTTTAGGTTACACGCTTCCAAAGCAGTTTACCCAAAAATTAAAACTTGCTAATGTGAGGTTTTATTTAAGCGGTCAGAACCTATTCACAATGAGTGACTTTTATCCAGGTTACGATCCCGAAGTTAGTTATGGTGGCACAGTAGGTGGAGAATTCTATCCAATTATGCAAACTTACACTTTCGGACTTAATGTTAATTTTTAATTTAATAGCTAAGAAAATGAAAAATAATATATTTAAAAGCAGTTTTGTAGCGTTTTCGGTAGCCTTATTGATGGTTTCATCAAGTTGCCAAAAAGACTACTTAGATAGACAACCCTTAAGCGAATACCTATCGTCTAATTTTTATAACAATGAAGGCGCAATAGCTCAAGGGGCTAATGGTTGTTATCAAATGTTAAAAATGAACCACTACGGGAGCAGTACCATCCCGCTTTCGGTACTTTGGGATATGTACACCCCATTTGGTATTGAAAGAGCTGATAACAGTTCGATTGGCGTTGGTAATATTGATTTAAGAACCAGTTATTTTGTTGAACTAACCTACGCTAATTTATACACTTCTGTGGCCAGATGTAATTCGGTTTTAAGTGGAGCGGCACCTTATTATAATGATTTGAATGATAAGGCTAAGCAATACCTAAGTGAAGTAAAAGTGTTAAGAGCGCATTACAATATTCAATTGATAAGTCTTTATGGTGACATTGCTTATTTTGACAAGCCTGTTACAGCAGATCAGATCAATAGCATTAGTCGCACACCTTGGCAAACCGCAGTTGATGCAATTATCAAAGATCTAGACGACGCTGCTACTAACCTACCTTGGATAGCTACAGAGTTTGGACGTGTTGATAAATCAGTAGCGTTTGGATTAAAGGCTAGAATTGCACTTTATGCAGGCTCATGGAGTAAGTTTGGTTTTGGAAAAGACGCCGCAAAAGATTTAACTAAAGCTGCTGCTTATTTTAAAATTTCTGCCGACGCCGCTAAAAAAGTGATGGATGAAAGTGGACGCACCTTGGCAAATAATTACAATGAATTATTTACAAGAGTTGGCCAATTAAAAGCTGATGTAAAGAAAGAGACGATGATGTTTATGATGTTTTCAGATTTTGGGGAACAAAATTACCATTACATGTCGGCAGGAGAGCAAGTACGAATGATTGGTCAAAGCGGAAGGTTTCCTACCCAACAACTGGTAGATACCTACGAAACCAATAATGGCAGACGCATTGATCAAGCTGGCTCTGGATATAATCCAAAAAAACCATTCGAAAATAGAGATCCAAGGCTAAAACATACCATTTATACGGATGGAGATACAATAATTGGTAACTCAGGAAGCAACAAGCTTAAATTTTTAATGCAGGTTTATAATCCTATCACCAAAGCTTTTGATGCACAAAATAACCCTCGAAATGTAGATAATGCAGATTATAAGGGAGCGGTATCAGCTTTTGGATATGTGCAAAGTGGTGTTGGTTTTGCTTGGAAAAAATACAATCATTTTGATGACGAGAGCACATTTAATGCGACTTACAATATTATGATTATGCGCTATGCAGAAATTTTACTCACGTTTGCAGAAGCAAAAATAGAGCTGGGTGAAATGAATGCAACAGTTGTTGATGCCATTGACAAAGTAAGAGCCCGTGTGGGTATGCCAAGCATCCTAATTGCAGACCCTTCAAGAGCAGGTAACCAACTAAAAATGCGTCAAATTGTGCGTAGAGAGCGTAAAGTAGAATTAATGAAAGAATCCCTTTATTTCTTCGATATGCGCAGATGGAGGATTGCTGATCTTCAAAATGCAGAACCAACTTATGGTTATCCTTTGGCTACCGGTGTTAATACCGCCACAAATACTTATCCAAATGGATATGATCAAG
>CANHHZ010000204.1 GCA_947460275.1 Sphingobacteriaceae bacterium
CGGATCCGTTTTGATAGCAACTACTTTATTCACGAAGTATAACGAGGAAAAAATTTCCACCAATACCGCTCGCGATTCCAGTTCGCCAAAATGAGCTACATGCAGACGGTAATAATCCAATAAATGCGCCAACAATTGGGGGCGTTCGGTAGCCCGTATCTGCAACTGAGCCGACGCTTCAAATTCTTTTCAATTTATGCGCATTTTTTTAAATAGCGATCAAAATTTTTGGATGGCCATTGGTCATGGTGCCAACAAGCTCGTTGTTTTGGATGTTTTTAAAATCAAGAGACATGCCTTCTTTGATGTGTTTTTTGAGGCAACAATAGATGTAAATACATTTGATCCAATTGATGGCTGTATTTTTATCTTTCCATATTTCTGGATAAAAAAGTACAGTGTCTTGTTCAAATTGAATTAAATTTTTGTTCTGTAAAGCTTTAACGTTTGCTATAATTTGAGCATTTTGTTGAGCCGTACTTTGATGGATGGCAACTTTCTTTTTGGCGTAAAACATTTGCTTTTTAATGTTAAAAATAATCCATAAAAAAAGCCTTTAGTAATAACTAAAGGCTTTTCTTGAGTGGCGGAGAGCGAGGGATTCGAACCCCCGGACCTATGACAGTCAACAGTTTTCAAGACTGCCGCATTCGACCACTCTGCCAGCTCTCCGCTGCAAAAGTACAAACTCTGTTTAAATCTGCAAACTATGAGGGTGTTTTTTTTAACAAAATCTGTTAAAGTGCTAAAACAGAGGGATAAAAAAATGATTTTTGGGTTAGTGGTCTGGTGTTGGACTGTCTTTTTTAAAGAAATTGAAATTTGGGCGGATAATTTTTACGCTTCTTTTAGATAAATCTATACTGGCATTGAGCTCAAAACCTAGCAATAGAATAAGCGAATTAAAATACAACCAAATCATAATTACAATTAGGGTACCTATGGAACCATAAACTTTATTGTAGGCGCCAAAATGATTAATGTAGAATGAAAATCCCCAGATGGTAAGAAATGCCAGTAGGGTGGCAAGCCACGATCCAGCACTGAAAAATTTCCACTTTTTGGCATGCGCAGGCCCATACCTGTATAAAATAGAAACCGTACTGAAATATAAAATGACCAACAAAGTCCAACGGGTAAATTGGATGGCGTAATAGGTGAGGTTTCCTTGGTACTTAAGCTCTTCCTTTAACGAAGTAAGCATAATTTCGCCTATGGCCATGGCTGCAATACAAACGATTACAGAAAAAGCAATAATTACAGTAAGCAAGCCCGCAACCAAACGCTGTTTTATCCATGTCCGTGTTTCGATAATTAGCGAAGAACGGTTAAATGCCCCCATTAAATTGTGTACGCCATTGGTGGCGAAAAATAAGGAAAGGACAAAGCCTAATGAAAGTAAACTTCCATTTTGGATGTTTATAATTTCTGTGATGGTAGTTTCAAAAGCTAAAAAAGCATTCTTGGGTAAAATCAAGGCAATCAAAGACATGAGCCGCTCTTGAAACCCTATTTGTTTGGGTATGTAGGGGATGAGCGTAAATAAAAATATAATGGCAGGGAACATGGCCAGCATAAAATTATAGGCCAGTGAAGAAGCCTTATTGACCAAAGTATCTTTGGCAATCTCTTTGAAAAAGAAGGTGCCAATAGTGTATAAAGGTAAAGGCGCAAAGCCAGGCAAAACACAAACTTTTGTCCATGCAATAAAAAGGGAATAGATTTTAAGTTTGAGCAATTTTTTGTGTATCCAATTCATTTTATTTAAAATATTGGCGTACGTTTTTCATAAAGTTTTCTGGTGGTGCACAAGGCTTTCGGGTATGTCTATCTACAAAAACCAATGTGGTATTGCCAATGTTAATCAGTTCATTTGCTTCATTGTAAATTTCGTAATCTACTTTTAACCTAATGCTTGGCAATTCTCTAACAAAGCATTTGATGGCAAGCACTTGGTTGTAAAGCGCTGGTTTAATGTATTTTGCTTGTAATTCGAGGATAGGTAACATTACGCCATCTGCTTCCATGGCAGCATAGGTCATTCCAGAGCAGGCTTCAAAGCATTCGGTTCGGGCTATTTCGTAATACTGGGCATAATTGCCGTGGTAGGCAACCCCCATTTGGTCGGTTTCTGCGTATCTTACTTTTACTTTGGTTTCGTGTACAAACATTTATTTGAAAATTTTTCTCTGATTAAGTGCGGCTCTGTATTTTTGGGCATTGAGTTCGTGTTGTGCCACATTTTCGGCAAAATTGTGGTATCCCGAAAAATCTTCTTTGGCACACATGTAGATGTAGTTGTTTTTTTCTCTGTTTAAAACGGCATCTATCGCCTTAATGCTAGGCATGCTTATTGGACCCGGAGGCAGCCCAATGTATTTGTAGGTGTTGTATTTCGAATCAATATTTAGCAAAGCATTGGTTACACGTTTAACGGTAAAATCGTTATTGGCAAAGATAACAGTTGGGTCTGCTTGCAATAAAATACCACGATTTAACCTATTGAGGTATAAACCGGCAATGGTAGGCATCTCTCTGTCATACAGCGCTTCCGAATCTACGATAGAAGCCAAAATGGTGGCTTGTATGGGGCTGAGGTTTAAAGCAGCAGCTTTTTGTTTTCGTTCGGTATTCCAAAATTTCTCATGCTCTTTTTGCATTTTTTCTAAAAACTCCAAGGGCGAAATGTTCCAATACATTTCATACGTATTTGGAATAAATAGGGCGTAAATGTTATCTGCGTTAAACCCGTATTTTTCTATCAGCGCTGCAGAGTCTAGTATTTTGATAAAGGCCAACGAATCTGCTTCCATATTTTTGGCCAAATAAGCAGCAAAGTTTTCTTTCTTTCTAATGTTTTGAAATTTCAACTGAACAGGGTCTTGGTTGCCCGATTTGAGTTTGTTGATTAAAGTTCGGTTGTTCATGCCTTCCTTTAAGCTGTAGCGGCCAGGTTTAAGGTTTTTAGGCAAATTCATTTTATGGGCTGCAGTTTTAAAAGAGTTGAGGTTAATCAGGATATCTTTTTGAGTTAAACTGTCTAAAAGCGCTGCATAAGTGCCATTTGTTTTAATATATAGATATTTTTCATGGTCAGTTACATTGCCGGCAAAGTAATTTTTGTAAAACTTTAAGCCATAAAATCCGGCCACGGCCAATGATAAAAGAGCTAAAACTGCAAATATTTGAATGCGTTTGGTGTTGTTTTTGGTAGTCATGGTAAAATCTTAATTTTTTGGTTTGTTGGTAATGGTAATGTCTATCGGGGTTCCAATTCTAACTTTGATTACCGAATCGGCAGGTAAGGGGTATTGCGCAACGATAATTGCGTTGGCGGTATCTGTTATATTTCCTTCATACATTACTCTTCCTACTTTTAGCATGGCACCTTGCAGCGAAAATTTAGCCTCATCAAACGATAAGCCCACTAAATTGGGCAGTTCAACTTCTTCATTGCCAAAGCCGTCGCCCAACACCAAATTTATGCTTGAGCCAGTGGGTAAAGTTTCTCCTGTGGTAATGATTCTGCCGTTAAAAGAGGCCTCCAAAACTACATCTCTAGCCACATCTGGCTTATAGGTGGTGTCGCCTACTTTTAATCTGTAGCTTTCTAAAATGGCTTTTGCTTCTCTTAACGATTTATTTTCTATGTCTGGAAACGTTACGTTGGGTGCTTTTGTGGTGTTTACCGTTAAGTAAATTGTCCTGTTGTCTTTCACAAAAGTATTGGCTTCGGGGTCTTGGTCTGTGACCATGCCAGGCGGCTGATCCATGATGTAAACA
>CANHHZ010000205.1 GCA_947460275.1 Sphingobacteriaceae bacterium
GCCATAGCTACTGTACGCGGTGTATTGCTAAACGCAGGAGGCTTTCTTGTCTTCAATTACTTGATCAACAACTCCCTCGAGATGCCAGTGAATGTGAAAATACTTACCCTGTTCATCATTGTGTTTAGTATTGTTATTTCGTGGTTTAAAGATTTACCAGATATAGAAGGCGATGCAAAATACCATATTAAAACATTCGCTATCCTTTACTCCCCTAAAATGGTATGGCTATTAGGCAACCTTTTGGTTGTATTTGCCTACGTTGGCACCATTTATATGAAATGCCTTGATCATGTGCGTACAGAAATTCCATCCTTCCAAACTAAAGTACTTCTTGTAGGTCATGTAATTTTATTGGGATTATTTATCGTAAATGCTTTTGCTGTAAATTTGAACGCACACCACTCCATCAAAAAATTCTACACGCGTTTTTGGTGGTTCTTCTTTGCTGAGTATGCTTTGTATATTTTTGCCTATGCTGCTAAAATGTAAAGTTTATAAAAAATAAAGTAAAAACTACCCTCACCATCAATTTTTAAATTGATATAAGCAAAACGGCAAACAAATTGCTTTGATAAATGTTGTGAAAAAGAGGCGCATGTGTACAACCCACTAAACCTTTCCATAAAAATATCAAATAATTAAATTAAAACAATCCATCAAAATCTCTAAAGCATCATGAAAATAGCAATTGTTGTGGTAAGCGCTCTCCTAGTTTTATTTATTGTGTTTCAAATGTATATCAGCATGGTTACAAACAAATCAGAACAACAAGCCTACAAAGTCATTCGCAAAGAAAAAGAGTTCGAAATCAGGTATTATCCCGCCGCGGTGATGGCAAAAATATCTTCGTCATCCAAATCATACCGAGATTTAGGGTATTCGGGTTTCGGAAAATTGGCCAAATATATTTTTGGAGGAAACAGCGAGCAAAAACAAATCGCCATGACCTCCCCTGTGCACATGGATATTGGCGATACTGTTGCTACCATGGCATTTGTAATGCCTGCCAAATTTAAAAAAGAGGATTTACCAAAACCCGATAATACCGCCATCCAACTAGAAGTGGCGGCGGCCGAGTATGTGGCGGCCTTGCAATTTGATGGTTTTGCAAACACGGCCAGCATTGATAAAAACAAAGCGCTGCTTAAAAAACAATTAACAGCCAAAGGAATTTCCTTTTACGGCAATTTTCGCTTCTTGGGTTACAATCCGCCCTACCAACTTTTTGGCAGAAGAAATGAAGTAATTGTAAGCGTAAATTTCACTGAAACTACGGTCCAACCTTCAGTGATAAAATAAAATGGACACCTACAGTTGAAAGATAAAGGAAAGCTGCTGAGGGCTTATACTAACATGAAAAGAGATGTTGAATTGGAAGAAGTAATGCTCCTTGTTTTAAAAAAATTACATAACGACTTTCCTGAATTGATCAAATATGTAAATGAAATGCCATTTATGACGACAAGCGACAACAGCCCAACTGTAAGTGAAAAAGAAGTAGAAACTTATCTCCTTTCACTAAACGAAATTTATGCTGATTATTCTGCCACGCGAAAGCTAATTGGCAAAGCCCAAAACGTTAAATAAAATACCCCAGATTAGCCTAGTTGATAGCTAGGTAAAAAGAAGATGGTGGTTTTAAAAAAATTGGACAGCTTAAAAATAGAAAAAAATACTATTTTTGGTTGGCCCAAAAAGGGCAAGCATACCAGATCAGTAGTCCTAATGCCATTGATCAAGGTAAATCTGTTAGCCAACCACATCATGAACACAAACGTTATTCTTAATGATTTTAAAATTAAACCCTCTTTATTGCTATTGCCCCTATTTTGTTTAATAACAATTGTTTTATGGCTGTACCATTACGGCGCTTTAACGGCGGGTAACTATGTGCAAATTCAAAAAAACTATTTCTTTTTTATCAATTCAAAATTATCTGTTTTCCCAAATACCCTATATAACCTTACACAGTTTGGTGATGCCTTAATTTTTTTATCATTTTTAACTATTCTTCTTGTTTACGCTCCTAAAATTTGGGAAGCTTTGTTATCAGCCTCGCTTGTTTCGGCGCTATTTTCTAAGGTATTAAAAACCTTATTTGCCATACCAAGGCCTGCAGCGGTTTTTGACAACCACAGCTTTGTAATTATTGGCAAAACATTAAATGGCCACAATAGCTTACCTTCTGGACACTCCATCACGATTTTCACCCTACTTACCGTACTAATTTTTGCAGGTATGCCTCAAAAATTAAGCGCTAAAATAGGGTGGTGTTTGTTCATGGTTTTGCTAGGTTTTATTTTGGCATTTACCCGAGTTGGTGTAGGCGCCCACTATCCATTAGACGTTATTATAGGTAGTATTGTGGGTTACATTTCTGGCATTTTTGGGCTATATCTGAGCAAAAAATACAACCTATGGACTTGGATTGGCCAAAAAAAATATTACCCTATCCTAATGGTCTTATTGCTTATTTGTTGCTGCGCCTTAATTGTCAAAATAGGCAACGAAAATTTAATCATTTATGATTTGTGCTTAATCAGTTTAATCGTGTCTTTGTATAAAATAACTCGTGTTTATGTTCAAAAATAATATCAAAATAACTCATTTTGTTTTGCTAATGAGTGTACTCCATTTTTTGTGCTTTCATTTTCCATTTTACAAATTTGTTTTTAATAATATTGATTATACAAGCTTTAATGGCCTAATGCTGATTGCCAGTTTAGTGATTTTAATGTTGGTGGTAAATGCTTTTGTTTTTTATTTAATTTATACTTTATCTCGCACCGTTGGTAAGTTTCTACTGATTTTATTTTTTACGCTCAACGCTATTGCCGTTTACTTTGTAAACACCTACGGGGTTATGCTAGACGAAAGTATGGTAGGTAATATTCTGAACACCAAATATGAAGAGGCGAGTAATTTCATTTCTATAAAATTGATCATTTACTTACTGCTACTAGGTGTTTTGCCAAGCATTTACATTTTTAAAGTTAAAATAGTAAAAGAACCTTGGAGAAAATTTACAATTACTTCTTTACTCACCCTTGTATTTATACTTACCCTTGTATTTGCAAATGCCACAAACTGGCTTTGGATTGATAAAAATTCAAAAACATTGGGCGGTCTCGCCATGCCCTGGTCTTATTCGGTAAATGCTTCGCTTTTGTACATTCATAAATCCAAAAAAAATGAAAAAGAAATTTTATTACCTAACGCTAGCCTCAAAAACAACGAAAAATCTGTAGTGATCTTGGTTATAGGAGAATCGGCAAGAAGCCAAAATTTTTCTTTATATGGCTACCCAAAAAACACAAATCCATTGCTTTCCAAAATACCCAATGTATTTCATTTTAACGCTACCTCTTGCGCCACTTATACAACCGCAGGCGTAAAATGTATTTTGGATTATAAAAACACGAGCGATTTATATGAAATTTTACCCAATTATTTATACAGAAATAATGTAGAGGTGATATGGCGAACCACCAATTGGGGAGAACCTCCAATTCATATCAAAAATTATCAAGATAGAGCAGCTTTAATGCCAAATTGTGAGGGCGAAGGATGCAATTACGATGAAATTTTATTGAATGGATTAAAAGCACAGATATTGGCCAGTAAAAAAAATAAAATATTGGTTGTTTTACACACCAGCACAAGTCATGGGCCCACTTACAGCAAGAAATACCCACCTCAATTTGAAACTTTTA
>CANHHZ010000206.1 GCA_947460275.1 Sphingobacteriaceae bacterium
GCTCTCCACTTGACTCCAACGATACCAAATGGGAGACCGCTTATTTTGATTGGCTAGAAAGCATTGAAATTTGGAATAGCGAAAATGAAAAACCCAAACATGTATTTTTTATATGCCATAGTTTTCAGCTAGCCTGCAAATATTATCATATAGGTACGGTTTGTAAAAGAAAATCAACCGCATTTGGTGTGTTTCCTATTCACCCAACCACAGCGGGTATTTCAGACACACTATTTAGCGGATTAAACAACCCGTTTTATGGCGTTGACAGCAGGGATTTTCAGGTGATTGAGCCTAATGATGCTATCATTGAAGCAATGGGTGCTTCTATTTTAGCCATCGAAAAAGACCGCCCACACGTGCCATACGAAAGAGCCATTATGGCCATGCGTTTTAGCCCTTATTTTGTGGGCACACAGTTTCATGCAGAGGTAGACGCTGCAGGCATGCATTTGTATTTACTACAAGAAGAGAAAAAAAATATTGTGACCGAGAATCATGGTGCCGAAAAGTGGCAATCCATGGTGGACCAAGTATTAGATCCGGAAAAAATTATGCTTACCTATCATTCGATTTTGCCTAATTTTTTAAACCAGTTCCTCGCTAATTTTCATACCCATTAATTTTTGCTGCTATGGTACCTGAAATGAGAAACGCATTTAACAAACAATTTTCAGATAGTACATACGCGCATTTATTAGCTGAATTAAATCAAAATTTTACAGGTGCTATCGATTTTAGAGTAGCAGAAACAGCCGTTTTTTTAGACCCACATTGTAATAAGCAAATGCTTGAAACTTGCAATTACATTATTGATACCATTAGCCATTCAAATTTTATACCAAAAACGGATGTCGCAATTCCGCCAAATAAAAACGTACCCAACCAAACGGCACATCCTCATTTTTTAGCGTTTGATTTTGGCATTTGCCTCAATGAAAAAAATGAAATTGTACCGCAACTGATAGAAATGCAAGGTTTTCCAAGCCTTTTTGGATATCAGGTACTGCTGGATGATGCCATGCGCAGTAGTTACGACATCCCTGCACCAAACTCGGCGTATTATAGTGGCCTCAACAAAACTTCTTATCTACAAAAATTACAGTCCATTATTGTAGGAAACCACCATCCTAAAAATGTGGTATTACTTGAAATAAAACCACACACGCAAAAAACGAGGATCGACTTTTACGCAACCTCGGCATACACCGGCATCGCCATTGTTTGTATCACCGAGATTATAAAGGAAGGGGTCACTTTGTTTTACACAAACGGTGCCGGAGAAAAAATAGAAATTAAAAGAATTTACAACCGAATCATTTTTGATGAACTAGATCAAATGCCCCAGAATATCAAAGCTGCTGGACAATTTTTATTTGAAAATATAGCGGTAGAATGGGCCGGGCACCCCAATTGGTTTTACCGGATCAGTAAATTCACCATGCCTTTACTACAACACCCAAATATTCCTGCTAGCTTCTATATAAACGAACTAGCAAGCATTCCAGAAGATCTTGAAAACTATGTACTAAAACCACTCTTTTCTTTTGCGGGCGCGGGCGTTCTCATTGATGTAACTAAAACAGATATAGAAAGTCTAGCAGATCCAGCAAATTGGATGCTTCAAAAAAAAGTAAACTATGCACCAGTCATACAAACACCTACTACGCCAGCTAAAGTAGAAATTAGATTACTCTATTTATGGGAACATGGCGATGATAGGCCCTTTCCAGCTATTAATATAGCCAGACTTAGCAAAGGGAAAATGATTGGGGTTCGCTTCAACCAAAACGAAACTTGGGTTGGCGGCAGTATCGCTTATGCGCCTTCAAATAGCGAGATTACTAACGGTGAGGACTCTTCAAATACTTCGCATAAATAATCTCACTCATCGTTTTATGCTCAACCTTACTTTCTAACCAAGAAATAACGTCGAGGTAGGCAAATGCACGTGTTTCAAATCTAGACTTTTCGTACTTTTTAACTTTAGCTAAAAATTCCTGTAAGGCCTGTGTCACTTTTCTAGAAGGATCCTGAAAAGAACCGCGCAAAAATTTAAACATCTCCTCTTCAATTACTGTAAGGTTTTCCATTTTTGCCATAAACCTATATACCGATTTTATAAGTGAACTTTCGATGAGTTCAATATTCCCAAGTTCATAATGCGCCATCATGTGCAGTAGCCGCGCATAACATTGCAGATCACCTCTTAAATCTATATGATCATTAATAATACGCCTTAAATAATCAATGGAAGTGGCATAGTCACCAGCGCCAAAATACAGGGTTGCAATTTTATAATTGAAAACCAAAATACGGTGTTGGTCTAGATATATTTCAAGTGCCTTTAATTGTTTTGTTAAAGCCGGCACATGCTGAAGCCCTTCTTTAAACGTACCCTGCATCAAATGATTATTTAGCTTGGCACTATTAATATATACGAATGAATTCACCCTAAAAATATCGTGCTTATTGGACAGTTCCGACAAAGCAAATTTTTCGAAATGCGCTAATACAATGTCAAACTTGCTAAAATTACGCAGGTCAAAATGAGCATTGAGTAAAATATGCATCGACTTAATATAATGTCCTGTTTCAATCTCAATCATTTCTTTGTTGGTTTCAAAAAGATCAAACCAACGCTGCGCATACTTATAATACATTAAAAAGTCTTGCCTAATAAATGCATACCAGCAATAACTCTGGTACAAATAAAGCCGTTCATAAAATCCGGCGAGCTGCACAGCATTTGCAGGCAACGCTTCTTTAAAAAAGGTTTTGATACCTATTTCATCGGCCTCATTACGCGCATGTCCATGCTGCACAAACCAACTATACAATTGCAGTGCCAAATTAGAGAGCTGGGTAATTACTTTTCTTTTATCATTTACTTGATTGGCCTGCTGTGTTAACTGACCAGCACGGTCTGTCATACTTCTGGTAATATGTAAGGTCTCAATCTTTTTTTCCAGTGAAATGATTTGGATTAAAAAACTATCTTGATGGTATTGTTGGGCGAGTATTTTTGCCTTATCCAAAATTTTTAAACTCTGGTAATAGAGGCCTTTGCTATATAAAATGCGGGCATAATCTAGTTGTTCGTGCAGTTGAAGATCTACACTATCATTGCTTTTTAAAAGGCGTAAACTAGCCAATAACTGCTTGTACAAATGCGTTTTTAAATTGGCCAATTGAGGCTTTTCAATGGAACTTAGCTTTTTAAGTAAAATTCGATCGTCATATTCTGGTAAAGCCGCTACTGCATCAAATAATTGAATGATTTTGAGGTCTTCTTTTGCCGAATTCCGTTTGATATAGAGCTTAAAATGGCGCTTCTCCGCCTTTTCAAGGGAGTGAATTAACTGAAATAAAGGATCCACTAATCGGTTGGACATCATATCGAGTTTACAAAAAAATCCAGTAATAGCAAGGCTTTGCGGCTACAAAGATACATTTAAGCGTAATATCCTTAACACTAAGTTGTTTTTGAAAGGCCTACAAACGCTGTATATTTGTTTTAACAAAGCAATCAAACAGGGTTTCCTGTTAAAAATATAGGTACAAATTATTTATAAGCTGTACCAAAGGTTTTCATATGGCAAGCAATCGTAAAAAAGGTCGTTCCGTTTCCACGGAGGGACCATTTTTTTTCATAGGCATGTCAAATATAATCAATTAAGCATTCGCTATTCGTTCCTGGGCCCAAGAAA
>CANHHZ010000207.1 GCA_947460275.1 Sphingobacteriaceae bacterium
GCCATTCATGGTTCGCCAGGTGAAGATGGTAAACTGCAAGGTTATTTTGATATGATCGGATTGCCTTACACCACCTGCAATGCGCTTACATCGGCCATTACCATGAACAAGGGCTATACAAAGGCTATTGTAGCTGGTATTGCCAATTTAAATGTAGCCAAGTCGGTTCAGCTTTTTAAGCACAGCGCCTATCTAATAGATGATATACAGGCCAACCTCAAGCTTCCATACTTTGTAAAACCAAACAGCGGGGGCAGTAGCATTGGCATGAGCAAGGTAAAGCACAGCGATGATTTAAAAAACGCGATTGCCAAGGCATTTGCCGAAGATGAGCAAGTACTGATAGAGGAGTTTGTGGAAGGAAGAGAGTTTTCTGTGGGTGTTTTTAAAACCAAAGGTAAAATTGTGGTTTTGCCAGCTACCGAAGTTATTCCCGCCAACGAATTTTTTGATTTTGAAGCTAAATACACTCCGGGTGCAACCGAAGAGATAACACCAGGCCGAATGACGGAAGAAGAAAAAAATAGGGTAGGGCAAATTGTAAGCGAGGTATACAGCAAGTTAGATTGTAATGGTGTGGTGCGTATAGATTACTTTTTGGAAAAACAAACGGGCAAGTTCTATTTTATAGAAATTAATACCATTCCGGGACAAACTGCTACCAGTTTTATCCCACAACAAGTGGCTGCCATGGGGATGGAACTTAAAGATTTTTATACGCAAATTATAGAAGAAGCCTTTTAATTTTTTAAAATGTTAAGTGATTTTTATCATTTGCATTTGTAACAAAATTTAGCTTGACTCATCAAAATGCAAAAATTAAGCTTTGACTAATTTATTACTTAAAAATATTGAAAAAAAATACGGTAATTTAACTGTGCTTCAATTTGATGAATTGAAAATTGATACTGGAATTTTTTGGTTAAAAGGTGGTAATGGAACAGGTAAAACAACTTTTTTTCGCATAATTTCAGGACAAACTCCATTTGAAGGTACGGTTTTATTAAAAGGTATTAACCTTAAACAGAAACCAGTTAAATTTAGAGCCAAAATTAGTTACGCTGAGGCTGATCCCCAATATCCATTGTTTATAACTGGTACCGAGCTCATTAATTTTTATAAAGAAATTAGAAAAGCTGCTGATAAAGAAATAGCTTTCTTAACGCATCTTTTTGAAATGGACCCTTTTTTGGATCAAAAAATTGGGGACTACTCAAGTGGCATGCTTAAAAAGCTATCCTTAATTTGTGCATTTATAGGAGAGGTAGATTTATATGTTTTAGACGAACCATTGATCACAATAGATCAAGCAGCAGCCACGAAATTATATCTTTTGATAAATGAAAAAGCTAAACTTGGAAAAACTTTCTTGTTGTCATCTCATCAAGAAATTGATAAAGAACATTTAAATATCAGCGGAATTTTTGCAATCAAGGATAAGCAAATTGTTAGATGTTAAACCTATTAATTAAAACTTTAGGGCTACCTTTTTATAAACAACATGCTGGTTTGTTTGGTATTCTTTTCTATTTGCTTTTTGGTTTAGTAAATGGTTCTGCCTTGATCAAATTCCATTTGGCGCTTTTAATTTCAATTTGCGCATCTCCTTTAGGTTTATTGTTGTTTTTTGGCTTTTTTTTGGCTTATGCAATGAAGTGTGTATACTTTGTTGTAAAGAAAATTAGACAAGTGGACCACAATTTTATTAGAGCTATTACCATTCTTACTAAAGAAAAACAGATGAAGTTATGGTTAATTGTATATGGTTTTTTGCTGTTTCCACTATTAATTTATGGAATACTCATTCTTATTACTGCCTTACAAAACCAATATTATGTTAGTTTTTTTATAGCGTTAATTCTTCTGTTTTTATCAATTTATGTGGTATTGGTTTATACTTTTAAAATCACCAATTATTCTTTTTATCCTAGTAAAAAATTAATAAATCTGCCTCAAATAAATTTCAATAAAACATTTTTTGCTTGGCCTATATTTTATTTGCTAATTCAGCAAAGGGTTATGCTTTTGGGTTGTAAAATAATTTCTGTACTATTTTTTAAATCAATTTTGTGGGTTTTTATTGATGTTGGGAATGATATTCGCGTTTACCTAATAGCAATTTTAGTAGTCGTATTAAGTCATTCAATATTAATCTTGAATTTACTTCAATTTGATGCCGTTTATATTGGTTTTTCAAAAAGTTTGTCCATTAGCCCAATCAAAAGGTTTATTAACTGGTTTTTGGTTTTTATAATTTTACTTTTACCAGAGTTTTTACTCCTTGTAGTGCTTACAGATATTGGCTTTGTTCAGCTCGCTTTTAATCTTCTTTTTGCACTTAGCTGCATGTTTTTATTACAAATGTTTGTTTATATGTTGAAAGCAAATATTGATCGGTATATTAAATATCTGTTTTTTTTGTTTTTTTTAGCAATGTTTGCGGTTTTATCGGGTTATTATTTAATATTTAGTATGATTTCTGTCGCATTTTCTATGGGGTTTTTCTTGTTGAAATACAATAATTTAGACCTCCGCAGCGTTGCCTAAATGCTATAAGCTTTAATCATTTCGTCGGTTACTTTACATGCTCTTTTGGTATGTAAATCTATCATGGTATATTCAAACGTGCCGTCTGATGCAATTTTTCCTGTTTTTTTATTGGTAATTTCAAATTGTACGGTACAGCCTTTTTCGCTCATTTCTAAAATTCCGGTTTTAATTAACATCGCATCACCCATTAAAAGGGGGCGTTTAAAGTGAATACTTACCTTGGTTACCACCCATCCATAGCCTAGTTCGGTAAATTTTTCCCAACTCATGCCATAATGTTTGTCCATTTGCTCGTAACGTGCAGCTAAAACATAGTCCAAGTACTTGCTGTTGTGTACGTGGTTAAACATGTCGATGTCATCCGGGCGAACGGCGAGCTCGCTCTCAAATATGCTATATTGATTTTTTTCCATTGCTGTAAAAGTAAGAGATTGTTTTTTGTTTCTTGACTGATTTTTTTATATTTTTGTTTAATGGGTAAGCTAAAAATATACAATACCGATATTTCTCGTGAAAGCATTGTAACCGAGCGAGAGCAAGAATATTTGCAGCGTTCTCCAGCCCAAAAAATCTATGCTATTCTCCATCTTAATCATATTTCCGTTCAAATGAACGGTGGGCGCCCTTTAAAAACTCCACAAGGTAAGGGGATAATTATCAATAAACCTAAAGCTTAAAGTTATGTCTTTCGATAAGGAAAGCCCTGAAATGTTAGTGCTTTTGCAAGCTTTTTAATTTTAACGACCTAACAGGAAAACTGAGTTTATTTTGCTGTCTTTTGTCCACTAAACCCGACATAAGTGTAAATCCTTTTTTGAAACGGAGTTTACGAAGCAAAAAAAAAAGATTGAAACCTTGGCGGGACTTCATTTGCCAAACGGTACTTGCGTAGTTTTACAAATGCTTAGCCATGAGCCCGTTTAGTTTTTAAAAAACTATTTATATACCTATGTTTAATACTTGTTTATCATAGAAACTTACCTTATCTTTGTGCCAATTAATTAATTGTACACACTTTAGTATCATTCAAGAATGTATTTAAGTAAAGAAAACAAAGCCGAAATTTTTAAAAAACACGGCGAAGTAGCAACCAACACTGGTTCTGCAGA
>CANHHZ010000208.1 GCA_947460275.1 Sphingobacteriaceae bacterium
AAAGGATGGATGTTTCCTTCGTTAAGAATGGTAATCTGTATCCCATCAGGTATTACCGAAGTAGAAAAGCGAGCGGTAAGAGATAGCGCCGAAATTGCTGGTGCAAAAGAGGTTTACTTGATACATGAGCCAATGGCTGCAGCCGTAGGTATTGGTATAGATGTAGAAGAACCAATGGGAAATATGATCATCGATATTGGTGGTGGAACGACAGAAATTGCAGTAATTGCACTTTCGGGTATTGTTTGTGATCAATCTATCCGCGTTGCGGGAGACAATTTTGACTCTGATATTGTCAACTACATTCGCCGTCAGCACAACATCATGATTGGCGATCGTACTGCCGAAAAAATTAAAATTGAAGTGGGTGCAGCTTTACCTGAACTCACCGATGCTCCTGCTGATTTTGCTGTACAAGGTAGAGATTTGATGACAGGCGTACCTAAACAAATCACCGTTTCTTACACAGAAATTGCGCACTGTTTAGACAAATCTATCTCAAAAATTGAAGAAGCAATTCTAAAAGCCTTAGAAATAACTCCTCCAGAGCTTTCGGCAGATATTTACCAAACAGGTATCTATTTAACGGGTGGCGGTGCTTTGCTACGCGGACTAGATAAACGAATAAGTGCAAAAACCAAATTACCTGTACACGTTGCCGAAGATCCACTTCGTGCTGTAGTTCGCGGAACTGGTATTGCGCTTAAAAATATTGGTAATTTTAAATTCTTAATGCAATAATAAAAGTTAGGCTAATGAGTTTAACCAATTAAGTTAAACCCATTAGCCATAACCATAAACCATATTTAAAATGCGTAACCTTTGGATTTTCATCAGTAAATACAACGCATTTTTCTTATTTATCATCTTTTTTATTGTTGGTATTGTGCTTGTTTTAAAAAATAACGCCTATCAACGTAGTGTTGCTTTAAATTCGAGCACTGAAGTGGTTGGTAACGCTTATCAAAAGTTAAGCGCAGTTAAAACTTACCTCAATTTACGCCAGGTAAATGATAGCTTGGCACAAGAAAACGCAAAATTAAAAACCGAATTATTAGCCCTCAACGCTAAAGACAGCACCGGAAAAATCGCAGTTAAGGATAGCGTTTACCGCGAACAATACACGCTTTTTGCTGCTAAGGTGATTAAAAACTCTGTTGGTTTAAGAAACAACACCATCACCATAAAAAAAGGGAGCTTAGATGGCGTTGTTAAAGATATGGCGGTAATTTCGCCAAACAAAGGGGTAATAGGCTTTGTTGAACTTGTTTCTGAACATTTTGCAATCATCAGAACCTTGCTCAATAAAAACACATTGATTAGTGTAAACGTTAAAAAAAACAATGCGTTTGGGTCGCTGGTTTGGGGAGATGGTAATTTCGATTACCGAAAAGCTTATGTAAAAGAAATACCAAACCATTTGCGTATCAATATTGGAGATACCATTATTACTTCGGGTGCCGGCGGTTTTCCAAAAGGTATTGAAGTTGGAAAAGTAAGTAAAACAGGCATTACAGGCGATAGCTTTTTAAGTTTAGAAGTCAAGCTTTTCAACGATTTTAGCACTTTACCGTATGTATATTTAGTTAAAGATCGACTAGCCCAAGAACAAAATAAATTAGAAACAAATTTGCCTAATGGACAGTAAAACCATTTTTATAAATATTTTTAGATGGCTTGTACTTTTATTTGTGCAGATATTTTTATTGCGCAATTTAAGTTATTACAACCTATCCACTGCATTTATCTATGTGCTTTTTTTGCTCGTTCTTCCTTTTAGGATACCTAATTTACTGTTATTTATATTGGCTTTCTTCACTGGACTTACCGTAGATGCTTTTTACGATACCCTGGGCGTTCACACTGCTGCTTGCGTTGCGTTGGCCTTTGTAAGAATATTATTTATCGCCGTAAGTTTTAACCGCGAAGCTTCTGACGATCCCGAACCTTCGTTGGGTAACATGGGTTTGAGGTGGTTTAGCATTTATGCCTTGCTCTGCATATTTATCCATCATCTTGTGGTGTTTTTTTTAGAAGCATTTAAATTATCAGAATTTAGTTATACGTTAGGTAGAGTTTTATTGAGTACATTGTTCTCCTTTTTTATAATTTTATTGACAGAATTTGCGTTCCATAATAGAAAATCTAATTAATGGACAAAGGATTTACTAGAAAATATGTTATTCAGGGCTTGTTTGTACTGGCAGCACTCCTTTTATTGGGCAAACTTTTTTCTATTCAAATTATCAACGATAAATATTTCATCAGCGCCAATTACAACGCTATTCGCAAAATTTACATCTATCCAGCAAGAGGTGTAATTTTGGATAGAAGCAATAAAGTACTTGCACAAAACCAACCCGTTTACGATTTATTGGTTACGCCAAACGAGGTAAAACCTTTTGACACCTTGGCGCTATGTAAGGATATTGACATAGACATGCCAACCTTTAGAAAGAATTTTCATAAAGCCGAAATACAATCCAAAAACCAACCTTCTGTTTTCCAAAAATTCTTATCGGTAGAAACTTACGCTGCTTTGCAGGAAAAGCTAGCCAACTATAAAGGTTTTTACGTGCAAAAAAGAACTGTTCGCTCCTACCCCGATAGTATTGCGTCGCAATTTTTAGGTTATATAAGAGAGGTATCTCCAGCTGAAATAGAACGCAACGAAGGTTATTACATCAAAGGAGATTATATTGGAAAATCTGGTATCGAAAGAAAATATGAAAAAGTTCTGAGAGGCGAAAAAGGAATTACGAATGTGCTATATAATGCCCGTAACGTTGCCCAAGGCAGCTATGCTGAGGGAAAATACGATGCGCTGGCTGTGGCGGGCGAACAATTGGTGTCGACCATTGATATCAACATCCAAAAACTTGGCGAGCAATTATTGGCCAACAAGGTGGGGAGTGTGGTTGCCATAGAACCCAATACTGGCGAGATTTTAGCTTTTATAAGTAGCCCCGGTTACGACCCCAATAAAATGGTTGGCCGCAAAACAGGAAACAATTATATGGAAATTCTTTCTAACCCCTATCGTCCTTTTTTTATGCGCCCGTTAGAAGGAAGATATTCGCCAGGTTCGGCCTTTAAACCTTTAAATGCCCTAATTGCCTTAAGCGATGGGGTGGTAGACCCAAACAGCACCTTCAATTGTCCGGGATATTATTGGGCAGGAAATAGAAAATTTAAGTGCGAGCACGTGGATGGCAATATCAGTTTACGCAAAGGTTTAGCCCGGTCTTGCAACACTTACTTTTACAACATTTTTGCAAAGATGATGACCAAAAACGGCAGCTCTTACAAAAAACAGCAGCAAACTTATGAAACTTGGCAAAAAAAGGTACGTAAGTTTGGTATTGGCGACACCTTAGGCATAGATTTCCCGAATGAGAAAGCCTATAAGCTTTTTACTGCCGAAGACAATACCAAAAAACATGGAAAATACTGGGGAAATACCACCATTTTATCAGTGGCCATTGGACAGGGAGAAATAACAACCACCCCACTACAAATGGCAAACATTATGGCTATTATTGCCAACAGAGGCTATTACGTTAAGCCACACGTAGTAAAAGCCATTGGCAACAAGAGATGGTTAGATCCTAAATACAAGGAAAAACATTATGTGGAC
>CANHHZ010000209.1 GCA_947460275.1 Sphingobacteriaceae bacterium
ACCTCACGACGAGCACCTGGTCGTGCACCAGAGATAGAATCGCAAGCTTGTATAATAGGCGAAATCATTGATGTCATTTCGATTTCATCGTGGTGGGCACCAATGGCATTACAAACTTCAGGATGTTCTTTGTATTTTTCTGCCAATTGCATCCCTAAAATTGCGTGTGGCAATTCTGGATTGTCATCAGGTACTTTTCCTATATCATGTAGTAAGCCAGCTCTTTTGGCCAATTTAGCATTTAAGCCTAATTCTGCAGCCATGGTAGCACAGAAATTAGCTACTTCACGAGAGTGATGTAATAAATTTTGTCCGTAAGACGAGCGGTAACGCATACGACCCACCATTCTAATCAATTCTGGATGCAGACCATGTATGCCCAAATCTATGACAGTACGTTCGCCGATTTCTACAATTTCATCCTCGATTTGTTTTTTGGTTTTAGCCACAATCTCTTCAATACGAGCTGGATGTATACGACCATCTGTTACCAAACGATGTAAGGCTAAACGAGCAATTTCACGACGTACTGGATCAAAACCCGACAAAATAATGGCCTCAGGGGTATCATCAACAATAATTTCGATACCTGTGGCTGCTTCTAAGGCACGTATATTTCTTCCTTCTCTACCAATTACACGACCTTTAATTTCGTCGTTATCAATATGGAAAATAGACACCGAATTTTCGATAGCAGCCTCTGCAGCTGTACGTTGTATGGTTTGGATAACTACTTTTTTAGCTTCTTTGCTAGCGGTAAGTTTTGCTTCATCAACAATGTCTTTTACTTGCATTAAGGCTTGCGAACGGGCCTCGCCTTTCATGTTTTCTACCAATTGATTTTTGGCTTCCTCGGCACTTAAACCAGCAATAGTTTCCAATTGTTGGATATGCTGATTTTTCAAAACATCAATATCTTCCTGTTTTTTTACCGCTATCGCTGTTTGCTTTTCTAAGTTGACTTTTTGAGTATCTAATTCTTGCTCTTTGCGACTAAGGTTTTCAATTTTTTGATTGAGCGATTGTTCTTTTTGCTTGATGCTGTTTTCGCGTTGATTTACTTCATTGTTTCGGGCATTTACTTGTTGCTCGTGCTCAGCTTTCATTTGTAAAAATTTCTCTCTAGCCTCAAGCATTCTGTCTTTTTTCAAGATTTCAGCATTGCTCTCCGCATCTTTCAATATTTTTTTTGCTTTATGCTGAGCAGATATTTCTTGTTGCTTAAATAAATTACGCAACAAATATCGGCCAATTCCTACACCAGCGCCCAAGCTGGCTATTATACATACTAATATTACTGTTATTTCCATTTCATTTTTATAATAAACATTAATTAAGAGCTACTTTTAAGCGTATAGCCTTACCAGCAAACCTGTAGTTTTATATAAATTGAAACAAAATCTAAACGAAAGTTAGATTTGAAGCCTTTAAAGTTTGAAAATCAAACCATTAAGAACGTTTACTTAGCAAAAAACCCGTTTAATAAACTATCTAATTCTTCAACCTTGTCGGTTATTGTAGTATCTTGGCTTTGTGCCTTATGCTCGGTTCTTAAAACCGCCGTTGCATAATGCAATACAGCCATGGAAAGCAAATCTTGTTTATCTCTAACCGCATAATTTTCTTGATAATCTTTTATACGTTCATTGATAATCTTGGCTGCTCGCCTTACAATTTCCTCCTCTTCCATATTTACCTTTAAGGGATAAATACGGTCAGAAATAGTTATTTTAATCGAGATTTCTCCCATTTCTTAGCTTTTGTTTCAATTTTTATGTTACCTATTTTTTAAGCAACACTACACACCTATCAATTTCTCGCACAAATTCGTTAATTTTTTGCTTTATATCAAGTGTCTTTTCACTTGTTCCTTCAATACTCTTTGCCAACTTAAGTACTCTTAACTTTTCATCGAGTGCTATATTCATTTTTTTTGCGTCTTCTAAGGCAGCTTTTATTTGCTGATTTTCTACTTTAACCAAATCGTTTTCTTCCTGCAAAGCACTACAAAGCTCAATTAAACGAGCTGTTTTTGACAATACATTATCTAGTTGATGAGCAACAGAAGACATTTCTTAATTCAATTTTTTTTTAATCAGCTTATTTATTTTCTTATTTCTGCTTTTGCAGTTTGCGCTAAGTTAGCAATTATCTTTTGCATAATTAAATCAATTTGTTTATCGGTCAGCGTTTGCTCCTCGTCCTGCAAAATAAAATTCAAGGCATAAGATTTTTTTCCTTCTGGCAATTTATCACCTTCATAAACATCAAAAACTTGTACTTGCTTCAACAATTTTTTTTCTGTTTTAAAAGCAATCGTCTTCAATTCATCAAAAGTTACTTGCTGATCTACCAACATCGATAAATCTCTTCGCACTGCTGGATACTTAGGTACTTCTTTATTAATGATCTTATTTTTACGTACCGCATCTAAAAGCGCTACCCAATCCAAATCTGCATAAAACACTTCCTTATCAACATCGGCTTGTTTTCTATCGGCTTTGGTTGCTGCGCCAAAAGCAACTAAAGTTTTATCGCCTCTAAAGTATTTTAGTCCGTAAGCAAAGTTTTCATCCTTAATTTCTTCGACCTGAAAATTAGCTAATCCTAAGCGACCAATCACTGCATCAACCGCAGCTTTTAAATTGTAAAAAGTAGACGGGTTCTTACTATGATTCCATTGTTCAGCTTGCTGGGCTCCACTTATCAATACCAATAATCGAGGGCGCTCTACATATTTACCCTCAACTAAATGATAGGTTTTACCAAACTCATAAAATTTTAAGTCGGTGTTTTTTCTGTTTTGATTATAAGCAACGCTCTCTAAAGCTGGTTGTAGTAAACTTTGTCGCATTACATTCAAATCAGAACTCAAAGGATTTAAGATATGAACGGCTTCCTCTGGTTGTTTTGAATAGGCCAAACGTGTTAAAGAGTTGCACCAAATTTCTAAAAAACCATTTGCAGTAAGCATATCAGCAATTAAGTTTTGTACATTTTCTTTGTTTGGCTTTACAGTGTAGGCCAAAGAAGCATTTACTTTGGTTGGTATTTCGATGTTGTTGTAACCATAAATACGCAAAACTTCTTCTACCACATCGCATTCTCGAGTAACATCAACCTTATAGGCTGGCACTTTTAAACTTAAGCCTTCGGCAGTTTCGGCAACCACTTGTATGCCCAAAGCTATAATTATCGACTTAATTTCTTGGGCAGGAATAGCTTGGCCTATTAATCTTACAATATTTGAATAGCTTACCTCAACTTCGAAAGGATTGGCCTTAACAGGATAAACATCTGAAACAGGAGATGAAATTTTGCCGCCAGCAATTTCCTTAATTAACAAGGCAGCTCTTTTAAGTGCCGTAATTGTAATTTCTGGATCTGTACCGCGTTCGTACCTAAAAGAAGCATCGGTTTTTAAACTGTGTCGTTTAGATGTTTTACGTACCGAAACAGAGTTAAAATAGGCACTTTCTAGAAAAACATTTGTAGTTTTTTCGCTAACTCCCGATGTTTTTCCACCAAAAACACCCGCAATACACATCGGTTCTTCGGCGTTGCAAATCATCAAATCATCTGCAGAAAGTTTACGTTCTGTATCATCTAAAGTTACAAATG
>CANHHZ010000210.1 GCA_947460275.1 Sphingobacteriaceae bacterium
AGCGAACTTTTTGAAAACGAGAAGATTTTGCAAGATATAATTGAGGAGTGTTTAGAATAATAGTTGCTTTATAAAAAAGCGTCACTGAAATTAATCAGCAACGCTTTTTATCTGTAATCTTCGGACATTTAGTCTCTAGACTTTCTGACTACTTTTTCTCTTCGTCTTTTACTTCTTCAAATTCAACGTCAGTTACGGTATCGCCACCTTGTTGTGCATCTGCTTGTGGAGCATCACCTTGAGGTTGCTCGCCAGCTTTGTACATTTCTTCTGAAGCTACATTCCAAGCATTTTGCAATTCTTCTTGTGCGGCATCAATATCGGCAAAGTTACGAGACAAATGAGCAGCTTTTAATTTCTCTAAACTGGCTTCGATAGGCGCTTTTTTATCAGCCGATAATTTATCACCAAACTCTTTCAATTGTTTCTCTGTAGAGAAAATTAAAGCATCGGCACCATTAATTTTATCAGCTTCTTCTTTTTGTTTAGCGTCTGCTTCGGCATTTGCTTCAGCTTCTTCTTTCATCTTTTTGATCTCTTCATCGGTTAAGCCAGACGAAGCTTCGATACGGATTTTTTGTTCCTTACCAGTAGCTTTATCTTTTGCACTTACGTGTAAGATACCATTGGCATCAATATCAAAAGCAACTTCAACTTGTGGCACGCCACGTGGTGCTGGCGGAATACCATCTAAAATGAAACGACCAATGGTACGGTTTTGGGCAGCCATTGGGCGCTCGCCTTGTAAAATATGAATTTCTACACTTGGCTGGTTATCAGCAGCAGTAGAGAAAGTTTCGGCTTTTTTAGAAGGAATGGTAGTATTGGCTTCAATTAATTTAGTCATTACACCGCCCATAGTTTCGATTCCTAAAGAAAGCGGAGTAACATCCAATAACAACACGTCTTTAACCTCTCCAGTTAAAACACCACCTTGAATAGCTGCACCAATAGCCACAACTTCGTCAGGGTTTACACCTTTGCTTGGTTCTTTACCAAAGAAAGCTTTTACTGCGTCTTGAATTGCAGGAATACGGGTTGAACCACCTACCAAGATGATTTCATCAATGTCAGTTACTTTTAGTCCAGCATTTTTCAAGGCAGATTTACAAGGATCAATGGTGCGTTTAATTAAATCGGCAGCCAATTGCTCAAATTTAGCACGACTTAAAGTTCTAACCAAGTGTTTTGGTCCGCTTGCATCAGCAGTAATGTATGGTAAATTTATTTCAGTAGAAGTAGTGCTCGATAATTCGATTTTAGCTTTCTCAGCGGCTTCTTTTAAACGTTGCAAGGCCATTGGATCTTGACTTAAATCCATACCGTTCTCATTTTTAAATTCGGCAGCCAACCAATCGATGATTACGTGATCAAAATCATCACCACCTAAGTGAGTATCGCCGTCAGTTGCTTTAACTTCAAAAACACCATCGCCCAATTCTAACACAGAAACATCATGCGTACCACCACCACAATCAAACACAACAATTTTCATGTCTTTATGTGCTTTATCTAATCCGTAAGCCAAAGCAGCTGCAGTTGGTTCGTTAATGATACGTTTTACGGTTAAACCGGCTATTTCACCAGCTTCTTTGGTAGCTTGACGTTGTGCATCGTTAAAGTAAGCAGGCACAGTAATTACGGCCTCTGTAACTTCATGACCTAAAAAGTCTTCAGCAGTTTTCTTCATTTTCTGCAAAATCATCGCAGAAATTTCTTGTGGAGTATATTTTCTATCGTCAATTTCAACACGTGGGGTATTGTTATCCCCTTTAACTACTTTATAAGGTACTCTAGAAATTTCTTTTGCCACTTCAGCATAACTGCTACCCATAAAGCGTTTAATAGAATAAATTGTTTTTGTTGGGTTTGTGATGGCCTGGCGTTTAGCTGGCTCGCCCACTTTACGCTCGCCATTTTCTGCAAATGCAACTATAGATGGCGTAGTACGTTTACCCTCGCTGTTGGCTATAACTACCGGCTCATTACCTTCCATTACAGAAACACAAGAGTTTGTTGTTCCTAAGTCTATACCAATTATTTTTCCCATTTTATTATGTATTTCTTTTTAAAATTATTGTTTACAAGCTAATAACAAGCAATGTGCCAATTTAGTTTTGGCAGAAATAATCTCGAAAAGACTGTAAAATTGAGAAAAAAGGTAAATCGTGCTGACACGTTGTCAGAACAAATCACAAATAAGGGTATTTATGCAGTCGAAGGCTTTTTAGAACAACTGGAAGCAAATAGACAGCATAATTGTATTCATTATAAGCTTAAAAAAAGAAAAAGGTTATTATTATACCATTTCATAATTAATAAGACATTTTACAATTATAAAATTACATATTTAGGCCCAATAATTTTTCTAAGTGATGATAATCTATCCCAAAATAAGCTTTAGTCTCCTTGATTTTTTGGAGAATCTCTTCTTTACGTTTCAACTCAGCAGTCCCCTTTAGGGGGTTTAGGGGTTTAACTCCTACCACCAAAATATTTTTCGGCGTATGCGCATCAGAAATAAATTCGAAAACCTTGGTTTTGTAACCATAATATTCTAAAATTAAGGCCCTTAAACCATCTGTTACCATTTCGGCTTGGCGTTCTAAAAAAATGCCATATTTAGTTAAAAAGGAAATATCGTTTGGTACTTTATGCTTTTCTATGGCTCTTCTAATCTGTTTGTGGCAGCAAGGCGCAACCACAATAAGTTCGGCACCCGCTTGTATGCCCTTAAATAGGGCATCATCTGTCGCGGTGTCGCAAGCATGTAAAGCGATTAGCAAATTAATTTTATCAACCTTAAAATCCTGAATAGTGCCTTGAACAAAGCTTAAGTCTGTAAAATTCGAAGATTGAGCAACGGTATTACACAAAGTAACCAGATCCTCCCTAAACTCAACACCTGTTACCTTGGCCTGTAAGTTTAACTGCTGATGCAAATAATCATACAGCGCAAATGTCAAATAGCCTTTTCCAGAGCCCATATCCACCACATTTTTGACAGTTCCAATGGGCAACTCCTTAATTAACGAACTTAAAATCTCGATGTATTGATTAATCTGTTTGTATTTATCTTGAGTGTTTTTGAAAACATTTCCTTCAGCATCGGTAATTTTCAGTGCATGTAGATAACCGTTTGCTACTGGCTTAATGATTCTATTTTTCTCTTTGTTATGTGATAATTTAGGTTCGAGTTTTTGATTCAAAATACGCTCTCGAATTTTAATCGATCCATTTTTATGATGTTCAATAATCATTTCTGTATTAGAAGTAAATAAAGTTCCAATTTTAAAATCATTGCTCAACAAATTCGTAATCAATTTAACACCTTCATCAATGGTGAAATTTTTAATGATATCCCTAGTTTTTTGGCGATAAGTAAACGAGAGCATATCGTTTCTTTTGATGTTCACCTTACGCACATAAATATTTTTAAGTTCCTTATCGTTACCCTGATAATTACCTAAAGAAAGTTTTACAAAAGTGGCATCTGCAATACTCGTATTTAGTATAGCATTAAATTCGGCTAAAGTTGCTGTGGAAGTCATCATTATAAATTGAATAAACAAAAATAAGG
>CANHHZ010000211.1 GCA_947460275.1 Sphingobacteriaceae bacterium
AAGCCTGGCAAACGTTGGGTATTTTCTTCGACCTTTGTGTATAGCAGCGGCAGTGCTGTAACTTTTCCGCAAGGAAAATATGTAATTGATGGAAAAACAGTTTTCTATTACGGCACCCGCAATAGCAATCGTACTCCTGCTTCGCATAGACTTGATGTTTCGGCAACTTTAGAAAGTAAATCAACCAAAAAATTTAAATCGAGTTGGAATTTTGGGGTTTACAATTTATATGGTCGAAAAAATCCTTTTTCTATCGAATTTAAGGATAATCCAGACAACCCAACGCAAACACAAGCCGTCCAAACTTCATTATTTGGTATGATACCATCAGTTACTTGGAACTTTAAATTTTAAACCATGAAAATTAACTCAAAATATTTCCTTTGCCTCACAATTATCCTTGCTTCACTTTTTTCGGGATGTGAAAAAGTTATCGATTTGACCTTGCAAAATGCCAGTCCAGCCATTGTAATTGAAGCTATAATTAATGATGTCAATCAGTCGCAAACCGTTTTGATAACGCAAACCATTGGTTTTCAAGAAAGCACCAAAACAGTACCTGTAACTGGGGCTACAGTAGTGGTAAAAGAACAAGGAGGCGTAACTTTAAACTTTACAGAAAATAAACCAGGAGTTTATATTTCGCCAATTTACAAAGGTGTACCAGGAAAAAAATATACCATTACTGTAAGTTCTGGCAACCAAATTTATACGGCCTCTTCCATTATGCCTTTGCCTGTTGAAATTGCGTCTCTTACGCAAACAGAACTTACTTTTTTTGGTACCAAGAAAAAATTTGTGGTGGTCAATTATAACGATCCAGCTGGCGTACCCAATTTTTACAACACACGTATTGCTGTAAACGGTATCAAAAGAAGTTCTTATTATATAGAATCAGACCGTTTTAACGACGGTAAACCGGTTAAGAACAATATTTTCAATGATGAACCAGACTTGGTTGCCGGCGATATGGTAAAGGTTGAGCTTCAAGGCATTGATGAAAATGTATACAGGTATTTGTTTTCAATAACGCAAATTACAGGCAATGGGGGGCCTCCAACGGCGCCTGCCAATCCAGATTCTAATTTTAACAACGGCGCATTAGGCTATTTTAGTGCTTGTACCTCAAGAATAGACCAAATCATTATAAAATAGCTAAGGAAATTTCTTTTTTTGTTTATACATTTTTTTGTATTTTAAGGGCTTCAAAAGTAGATCAATATGAACGCTCCAACTTCTCAACGAAATGTTACGTTGATTATCTTAGTAGCCGCTTTAGGCTATTTTGTAGACATTTATGACCTTATTCTTTTCTCTGTGGTAAGGGTAAAAAGTTTAAACGATTTAGGCGTGATCGATAGTGACATGTTAAGCGTAGGAGCTACCATTATGAACAGTCAAATGTTTGGCATGCTATTGGGCGGTATTTTATGGGGAATTTTAGGAGATAAAAAAGGAAGATTAAGTGTTTTATTTGGTTCTATCATCGTTTATTCATTGGCTAATATTGCCAACGGCTTTGTAACCAATGTTACCGCTTACACCATTATTCGTTTTATCGCAGGTGTGGGTTTAGCTGGCGAACTAGGTGCAGGCATAACGCTTGTAACCGAAAGTATGCCAAAAGAAAAAAGAGGTTATGGCACCATGATAGTTGCGGGTGTGGGCTTATTTGGCGCCGTTGCAGCAGCATTAATTGGTGGCCATTATACTTGGCAAACCAGTTATTTTATTGGTGGCGGTATGGGTTTAATGTTATTACTTTTACGTGTTGGCTTGGCCGAATCGGGCATGTTTAACGAAGCCAAGGAAACCAATGTTCAACGAGGTAATATTTTAATGTTGTTTAACAATGCCAAACGTTTTAAAAAATATTTAGCTTGTATATTGATAGGTTTACCACTGTGGTTTGTGGTAGGCGTGCTGATTACTTTTTCGCCCGAATTTGGGAAGGCCTTAGGCTCTACAGCTGTTTTAAATGCTGGAAAAGGAATTATGTACTGTTACATTGGTATTGCCGTAGGCGATGTAGTAGCAGGTTTTTTAGCACAATTGCTAAAATCTCGTAAAATGGTTATGCTCATTTTTTTATTGTTAACTGCAGTAGCCATTTTAGTATTTTTATATGCTCAAGGCTTAAATCCCGAAAAATTTATTTGGTTAAGTTTGTTCTTGGGTTTTGCTTCGGGGTATTGGGCTACTTTTGTAACCATTGCATCAGAGCAATTTGGCACCAATTTAAGAGCCACTGTTACCACCACCGTACCTAATTTTGTAAGAGGTTCTGTGGTGGCCGTTACCCTGTCTTTTCAGTTTCTAAAAGTCGAAATTGGGATTTTACAAAGCGCTATGGTTGTTGGCTTTACCTGCGTAGTCATTTCCTTATTTGCTTTAAGTCAACTTAAAGAAACGTTTAACAAAGAATTAGATTACCTAGAAGACTAGTTTACTGAACTCCTATTAATGCAATGTCAAAAAAATGTACTATCTAAACTTTAAACGTTTAATAGTGCTTATTAGCCTTAACTTTGGATTTTAAAAAATGACTATGTTTAGAGAAGAGGTTGCGGCAGCGTATAGACAGATACAGGATCGTATTTGCGAGGGATTAGCGCAAGCAGACGGAAAAGCAAAGTTTGAAGAAGAGCTTTGGGAACGTGAAGGTGGAGGTGGTGGAAGAACCCGCGTTATGCAAAACGGAAACGTGATTGAAAAAGGCGGCGTTAATTTTTCTGCCGTACATGGCAAACTTCCCGAAGCCGTGAAAAAAGCTTTTATGGTAGAAAGCGATGATTTTTTTGCCACAGGAGTTTCTATTGTAATGCATCCAGAAAATCCGTTTGTTCCTATCATACACATGAACATTAGGTATTTTGAAATGAACGATCAAACCCGTTGGTTTGGTGGGGGCATAGATTTAACGCCACATTATGTAATTCCAACCGATGCCCGTTTCTTTCACCATCGCTTAAAACAAACTTGCGATGAGTTCGACAATACCTTTTACCCTAAGTTTAAGGCTACTGCTGATGATTATTTCTTTATTCAGCACCGCGAAGAAACCAGGGGAGTGGGCGGTATTTTTTACGATAGGTTAAAACCTGAAAATACAAATTTAGATTTTAACCAAATTTTAGATTTTTCGTTGGCCATTGGTAACACCTTTTTACCTGTTTATACCGAATTAATAGACCGTAACCGCGACCAAAACTACACCGAAGCCCATAAAGAATGGCAGTATTTGCGCAGAAGTCGCTATGCCGAATTTAACTTGGTTTACGATGCAGGAACCAAATTTGGGTTAGAAACCAATGGGCGGATTGAAAGTATTTTGATGAGTTTACCACCCACGGCGAAATGGAATTACAATCCTCAAATTTTGCCAAATAGCGAAGAGCAAATAACGCAAGACTTCCTTAAAAAGGGAATTGATTGGGTATAGTGCCAAACTTTTAATTGAGAACATGA
>CANHHZ010000212.1 GCA_947460275.1 Sphingobacteriaceae bacterium
GTAACGGTCGCGAATGTCAATAAAAGTCATTCCGCCTAAGTCTCTTGAGTTTTGCATCCAGCCGCACAATGTTACGCTTTCGCCTAAATTATTAAGCTTTAAAGCGCCGCAAGTAGTAGTTCTTAACATATTCTAAATAAATTTTAAGTCTCAAAAATACCGATTTTGTTTGAATAGTTGGTAAATTTTAAAACACAGACCTTTTGTAAAGCACAAAAGGTAGTTCGTTTTGTACAACTCACAATTCAAAAAACATTCCTACATTGATGCAACGTTTTAAAAATCAACTTGTCTTTTAGGCAGAACGTTTTAAAAATTTGGAAACTGCATATATAGATAAACACGTTTTGTTGGTTAGCCAATGTCGACAAGGGAGCGCCAAAGCGCAATTTGAATTGTACAAATTGTATGCAACTGCCATGTACAATGTTGCCTTGCGGGTGCTAAACAACGTAGCCGAAGCCGAAGATGTATTGCAGGAAGCTTTTTTAGATGCCTTTACTCGAATTGGAGATTTTAGGCAGGAAACTACTTTTGGGTTATGGCTAAAACAAATTGTAATCAATAGGGCTATTAACAACCTTCGAAAAAGGAAGGTGCAGTTTGTAAGTTTAGACGGGATAGAAATAGCCGATGAAAACGAAACCAACGTTGAAGAAACCAGTTTAAAGGTAGAAAAAATTAAGCAAGCGATGGTAAAATTGCCAGATGGCTACAGGGTAGTACTAAGCTTGTATTTGTTTGAAGGATACGACCACGAAGAGATTGCACACATATTAAAAATAACTGAAAACACTTCACGCTCGCAGTATATGCGTGCAAAAAGAAAATTAAACGCTTTATTAGTAGAGTAAGGGATAGCAAGATGAAGAATTTAGAAGAATTTGTTAAAAACAATAAAAAAGCCTTTGAAGAAGAAGGGCCTTCGGTGGCTTTATGGACAAATATCGAGGAAAAAATGCTTAAAAAGCAAAAGGCTAAAGCCAAACTCAAAATTTACCGCTGGCTTAGCGTGGCTGCCGTTTTAACTCTTGGGCTAAGTTTGTATTTTAGCAACACCATGCCCAGTAAAGTAGATGTTGCCGATATCAACCCCGAGTTTGGCAGAAAAGAAGTTCGCTTTGCCACTCAAATAAATGAAATGAAAGATAGTTTGGCAATTTATGCCAAACAAAACCCCGAATTATACCAAAAATTTACGGAAGATTTAAAAAACCTCGATGCCGATTACGAGAAACTAAAGGCCGAATTGCCTAAAAGCCCAAACCAACTATATGTGGTAAAAGCAATGGTAAAAAACAGAGAAATGCAGTTGCAGATTTTAAACCAACAGTTAGAAATCATTAATCAAGTAAATAATTATAAAAAGGAGCTAACATTATGAAAAATATAGCCATAGCAGTTTTAGTTTTATTTACAACTAAACTAAGCGCTCAGCAAATACTTATAAATGGAAATACAGCATTAAGTACGGGCAATAAAGGCTCGCTCTATGTACATGCAAAAACTATTTTAACTTCCGATAGCATTTTTTTATCAGCTCCGAATACTTTTTATATTCAAAAAGACGATGAGCAAGGTGATGCTGAAAAAACAAAATTTTACAGCAAAACCTACCTTATAGATAAAAACGATAAAGTTGCGCTTATAAATAAGTTTGGCTCTATAACTATAAAAACATGGGATAAAAATGAGGTTAAAATAGATGCCGAGATTAAGGCATATGCCAATTCTGATGCAGAAGCACAAAAACTAATTGACGGAGTTGAGGTAATGGCTACTAAAGAAGCCAATTTGATCTCGTTTAAAAACACTTTGGAAAACACCAACGGCAGTTGGGGAAGAGGAAGCAGAAACGGTAAAAACTGGAGAAGAGAAGTAAAGGTAAGCCTTACCGTTTACATGCCGGCCAGCAACGCACTCACGGCAACGCAACAGTATGGAAACATACAAATGGACGATTTTTCGGGCCCTACATCTATCGTGGTACAATACGGAAATTTTACTGCCAATAGCCTAAAAAGCAAAAATAATTATATCAAGATTCAATACGGAAAATGCGATATTAAAGATGTTAACCAGGCAAAAATCAACCATCAATACGGTGGCGGTGTAACCATTGGCAGCATCGGCGAAGTAGAACTTCTTGCTCAATATACCGATGTAAACATTGGCGAAATTAAACAAGCATCGACCATTAAACAGCAATACGGCAACGGCATAAGCATTGGCAGCGCAGGGCCTTTAACCGCTACGGTACAATATAGCACGCTTAAAATTGGCAACTTGGAGGGCAGCTTAACATCCAAAGTTCAATATGGAAAAATAATTATTGATGAAGTTGGGCTAGACTGTAAAGCGATAGACATTAATGCCGATTATGCAAATGTTAATATGGGTTTTGTAACCAACTATAATTCAGATTTTGAGGTACACACAAATTACGGCTCTTTTAGGTATGAAGGCAATGTAAGCGCCAAAAAATTGGGCGATGACGACAAACATTACAGTTCGTCTAAAAGTTATACTGGAACTATTGGCAAAGGTGGCAACTCCACAATCACTATAAAATCCAATTACGGAGGAGTAACTTTTAAATAAAATCCTAAAAACAAAAAGGAAGTCCGTTGATATAAAATCAACAAGCTTTATTTATATTCGTGGCGTATAATTATTACTATGGAATTATTTAGTAGCCCCGAAGCATGGATATCGCTTTTAACCCTAACTATTTTAGAAATCGTTTTAGGGATAGATAATATCATTTTCATCTCCATTTTATCGGGCAAATTACCCGCAAACCAGCAAAAAAAAGGGCGTCAGGTGGGTTTGGGTCTTGCCATGATTACCCGTGTGTTATTGTTGCTTTCTTTAACTTGGATCATGAAATTGACGACACCTTTGTTTAGTGTTGGCGATTGGATTAATATTACAGACTCAGAATGGCTATCAAAACTAGCTATTTCGGGTAGAGATTTGATATTGATCATTGGAGGCTTGTTTTTGATTTACAAAAGCACCCATGAAATACACGAAAAACTAGAAAGTATCGATGAGAAAGAAATTAAAGGCAAAGTTTATTCTTTTAGTGGAGTAATTGTACAAATTTTACTACTCGATATTGTATTTTCTCTCGACTCTGTAATTACTGCTGTTGGCATGGCCGAGCATGTAGAAATTATGATTGCCGCCGTAATTATTGCCGTAATTATCATGATGTTATCAGCAAGCGCAATTAGCAATTTTGTGAACAACCACCCAACGGTAAAAATGTTGGCGCTGTCGTTTTTATTGTTGATTGGAGTTTCGTTATTGGCCGAAGGTTTTGACCAACACATACCAAAAGGTTACATTTATTTTGCTATGGCCTTTTCCATTTTGGTAGAGATGCTTAACCTAAAAATGAGCAAGAACAAGAAAAAACCGGTTAAGCTGCGCAATACGCCGCATGAAGAAACCGA
>CANHHZ010000213.1 GCA_947460275.1 Sphingobacteriaceae bacterium
ATTTTTGAGAATGAATAGTTTCTTGCAGTTATACGGAGGATGTAAGATCCGGCAGGTAAAGTATCGAAATTGAAGTTTAGCACAGACTGCGGAGTGGTAAAAGATTTTGTATAAAGCGAAAGGCCGGTCATATTGAACAGCGAAACGGATAAGTCATTAGTTATAGGGGCAGAAAAAACCACGGTTAAAGGCCCATTAAAAGGATTAGGATAAACTGTAGTGCCAATGGTGTTTAAATTAAACGTTGGAACTGCAAAAGACTGGGTAAATAAGCTTTGCTGAAAGCCTTGTTGCAAGATAATGGAACCTACAGAGGCATTGCCGATGGCACTCATTTGCCCAATAGACTGGCGAACAACAAGACCATTTTTTGCAACAAAACTACCGCCTTGCGCAGTAATCATTTGATGATGAAGCTTTTGGCCGAAACTTAAAAAGCAGCTAAAAGTGAGGATAGAGAGGGATAAAAATTTCATTTTAATCATAGCATTCGTAAGTTTATTGATTTACATTTTTTATAAACTTACTTGTGCAAACACTTTACGCGTTATTGTAGTTTGATAACAAGAAATTCAATAAAGAATAGTAAAAGTTGTAACATGTATTAGTGTTGTTTCTGCAATGTTACAACAAGTGTTATTGAGGAGCAAAAGTATGATGTTAAGAAAACCTGAATTTCAGAAATACAATAAAAGCTTTTAGGTTTTTAGTAACTCCTAAAACCATTAAGCAAGTAGAAATTTTAACCAATTGAATAAATTCGTATATTTAAAAAATAAATTTCGAAAATTGAATTTTTGCGTTTTTAAATTAATAAATTTCGACTTTCAAAATCCGTTAAAAATTTTCATCTCTTTGTCCAATCTCTACTACAAATTAAAATCTTAAATGATTGTTAACTTACTTGTTTCGTTTTGTGGATTATTTGGTTTTTTAACCGTTTTTTTAATTCTTTTGCGCTACAAATCGAATCGAATCACCAATGTCTATTTAGTGATTATCTTTCTAATTATATCAACGCGAATGCTGTTGATAGGTTTGTTTGGGTTAGAGCACCAGCAATTTATTCAAACACTACTCACTAAGTATAATAACCTCTTAATTGTTATAGTGCCCTGCGTGTATTTGTATTTTGATAACATGATTAAAGATTGTAAAAAAAACGATCCTCGCCACTTCATTCATTTCATACTCCCGTTTTTATTTAATGTTGTTGATTACTTATTTGATCAGCACTATTTTGAGATTTTAAACGAAAATTATTACTATTATTCTTTTTTCACACTGTTTACTTTCACCTATTTTGTATTGATCTCCAAATTACTCTATCAAAAAGTATGGAACAGAAAGGCAGAAATAGGAGTGGTTGCCCAACAAAATAAATTGGTCAAAAATTGGAGTATTTACTTTTTTTCTGTAATTGTAATCGTTACTTTTCGACTAATTATTACGTTATTTTTAGAAATCAACAACCAATCCTTTAATTTTGGGAACAGTTATTTGTGGGTTTCGGCTGTTTTTTGGTTGTTTTTGTATTTTAAAATCATTATTACGCCCGAGATTTTATACGGCTATTCTTTTTTAAGTGCGAAAATTAATGAGTACAAAAAAATGGATAAGCAGACCATAGCTTTTTGGATTAATGATTCGAAAATTAAAATAGCTAATATTCAAGATCGTCAATTATTTGAAAAAATTAGCGCAGATATCAATAGTTATATGGTAAAAGTAGATCAGTTTTCTTTTCATACTGCTGCCTACCGAAACCCTAAATTTTCCATCACTGATCTTTCCAACAAGTTGAATATTCCTAAAAGTCACTTGACCTTTCTTTTTAAATACCAGTCTAAAATTTCGTTTTCTGAATACAAAAAAATA
This sequence comes from Sphingobacteriaceae bacterium, assembly GCA_947460275.1. Classification (GTDB taxonomy): domain Bacteria; phylum Bacteroidota; class Bacteroidia; order Sphingobacteriales; family Sphingobacteriaceae; genus Pedobacter. The sequence goes on from CANHHZ010000213.1 coordinate 1,879, forward strand.
ATTCGAATACAAGATGGCTTGAATTTAATTAAATCGGGTTTTCTGATTACCAATACCTACGATTCGTTGGCTAAAGAAATTGGATTTAAATCGTACAATACTTTTTTTGTGAGTTTTAAAGATGTTTCAGGGTTAACGCCACAAGATTTTTTGGCTCAAAACAACAAAAATGGTAGCGTTTAAAAATGGTCTACTCCAATTCTAAACTCATTTACACACCACTATTTTTTTAATCATTTCTATCGCCCACATTTTATGGGTGCTAAGCTATTTTCTAAAAGTTGTTTTAGAAGAGAGTGGTTTTGGCAATCATAAATTTAGTACAAAAAAAAAGGAGCACTTTTTGGTTTGCAAAATATTAGCGAATTGAAATACGAATTGAAATAAAAATGCGTTTTTATATCGAGAGCGTTAATTTAGATGGCGGGGGTAAGGCTAAGGCTTTATCTCCGCTTTTTTGTTGATTAAAAAAGACCAAACGATTAGTTTGGTCTTTTGTGGAGCCGAAGGGAGTCGAACCCTTGTCCAGTTGTGTGATAAATTATGCCTTCTACATGCTTATTTTCCAATTAATTTTCGGGATAAAGCGGGCTGGAAACCGACCTTGCTCTTCTCCTTAGGTACTTTGTTTCGCTCTTATACCGTACCTTACAAGAGCTAGCTTTGTTATTTCGATGCCTCTATTACTAGCCTAACAATGCAGCAGCTAGCGAGACAAAAGCTTGCGTAATTCTAAATTAAGCAGCTAAGGCGTAGTTATTTTCGCCAATTATACTTTGAACGTTATCTTTTAAGTGCTCTCCGTACAACGCACTGCATGCTTACATACTCAACGCCACCCTGTCAAATCCAGAACGGCCCCTTTTTGTAGTAATGAACAAGACAAAGGTACAAAATTAATGCCGATTTTTCAGATTTGAGATACGAGATATGAGATTTGAGACATTAGGTAATCAGGCTCAAGACCAAATACTCAAGACTTTCGACTCCCAACTCAAAGCTTTATAAAACTCTTCCCGGATATTGCTTCAATCCTTCTTCTAAACAGTCCATTGCTGCGTTTAGGTCGTCGGTGTTTAGTACATAAGCCATTCTCACTTCATTTTTTCCACTTCCTTTGCTCGAGTAAAAACCTGTAGCTGGTGCCATCATGACTGTGGCGCCTTGGTGCGAAAATTTTTCAAGCATCCACTGACAAAATACGTCCGCATCGTCTATTGGAAATTTGGCCACTACATAAAACGCACCGCCTGGGTTTGGACAAAAAACACCTGCTATGCTATTTAAACGTTTTACCAAAGTGTCTCTACGCAAGGTATATTCTTTGTTTACTTCTTCAAAATAGCTATCTGGCGTGTCAACAGCAGCGGTTCCGGCAATTTGCTCTACCATTCCCGGACTTAAACGAGCTTGCGCAAACTTTAACCCAGAAGCAATAACTTCTTTATTTTTGGTAATTAAACAACCTAAACGAGCTCCGCATGCACTATACCTTTTAGAAACTGTGTCCATGACCACCACATTGTCGTCTAATCCTTTTAAATGCATTGGCGAAATAAATTCGCGTCCATCATAACA
>CANHHZ010000214.1 GCA_947460275.1 Sphingobacteriaceae bacterium
AAATCCGCCATGCGTTCTGGTATTTCCAACGGGTTTTTACCTTTCAAAATTTGTGCAAAATCTTTGGCCATGGCCAAGCAGGTTTCTTGTGTTTCGCCAACAATCATTGGAAATGCAGAACATTCGCCAACGCCATAAATACCACTGTCGGTGTGTATTTTAACCAATACATTTTGTGCAAAGTGCATGGTGCCCGTAGCAATTACAAATGGCTCCATGGGTATGCTAAAGCGGTAAATTTCTGTATGCGTAATTTTCATAAACAAATATGTAAGTTGAACGAAGTTTGATAAGCTAAATTAAAAAACAATATTGAATTAAAGGAGTTAAATAGATTAGTTTTAAGTTTGACTACCTTTGTCCTCATCTCATGTCTCAAATCTAACATCTCATATCATTAAAAAATGAAAGAGCCCAACAACCTTATTTACGCATCATCTCCTTACTTGTTGCAACACGCCTACAACCCGGTACAGTGGCATGAGTGGGGCACAGCTGCGCTAGAGAAAGCAAAACAAGAAAATAAACTTATTTTGGTAAGCATTGGTTATTCTGCTTGCCACTGGTGCCATGTTATGGAGCATGAAAGTTTTGAGAATTATGAGGTTGCTGAAGTAATGAACCAACATTTTGTATGTATTAAGGTAGATAGGGAAGAGCGCCCGGATATAGATCAGGTTTACATGTTGGCAGTGCAATTGATGAATGGAAACGGGGGGTGGCCTTTAAATGCCATTTGTTTGCCAGATCAAAAACCCATTTATGGCGGCACTTACTTTAAAAAAGACGATTGGATAAATATATTGCTAAATGTTGCCGATTTGTGGAAAAATGATCCTGAAAAAGCTAAAAAATACGCTGAAAGACTAACAGAAGGCATACAACAGGCCGAAAAGATTATCTCGGTACCTGAAAAAATTGATTTTACTGAAAACCACTTGACCGAAATTGTGGAGCCTTGGAAAAGGCATTTTGACATTACCGAAGGAGGTTATAACCGTGCACCTAAATTTCCATTGCCCAACAATTGGAGCTTTTTATTGCGTTACAGTTTTTTAACCCCCGATGAATCGACATTTACTGCTGCTTGTACCACCTTAGAATTGATGAGCATGGGTGGTATTTACGATCAAATAGGAGGTGGTTTTGCCAGGTATTCGGTTGATGATAAATGGCATGTACCGCACTTCGAGAAAATGTTGTACGACAATGCGCAGCTGATTAGTTTATACACAGAAGGCTACCAATGTTTAAAATTTGAGCCTTTTAAAACTGTTGTAACCGAAACTATCGATTGGATTTTTAGAGAAATGCAAGCTAAAAATGGCTTGTTTTTTTCTGCTTTAGATGCTGATAGCGAAGGTGTTGAAGGTAAGTTTTATGTGTGGGACAAAACAGAATTTGATGCTGTTTTGGGCGAAGATGCTGCTTTGATGGCCGATTATTTTAATGTTACCGAAAAGGGAAATTGGGAAGAAGAACAAACTAATATTTTAAGGCGTATGCTAATGGACGAGGCTTTTATGGAAAAACATCAGCTAGATGAAGTAACCTTAAATGCCAAATTAGCTTTAGCCAAAGAAAAATTGTTGGCGCAGCGGAGCAAAAGAGTGCGACCAGGTTTAGATGATAAATGCCTAACGGCTTGGAACGCCATGATGATTAAGGCATTTGTTGATGCAGCACAAGTATTAGACAAGGAAAAATATTACAATGCTGCTAAAACAGCAGCCTGTTTTATTTTAGAAAACATGACCACCACCGATGGGGGCTTGTACCGTAACTATAAAAACGACAAAGCAACCATTTTAGCGTTTTTAGATGATTATGCCTTCTTTATTGAGGCTTTAATTGCACTTTATGAAGTAGATTTTGATGAAAATTGGTTGTTGGAAGCTGATAAATTACTAAGTTATGTATTTGCTAATTTTAACGATCCTCAAAGTGAAATGTTTTATTATACCTCTGCGCAGGGTGAAGAATTGATTGCTCGCAAATACGAAATTATGGACAATGTAATTTCGGCTTCAAATTCTGTAATGGCACAAAACCTACAAAAATTAGGTTTGTATTTTGACAATGAAAAATATAGAAATACGAGCTCGGCAATGTTAGCTTCGGTTTTACCTAATATCAAAGCTTATGGTTCGGCCTATGCCAATTGGTGCATACAATTATTAAATGAAGTGTATGGCATTAACGAAATTGCTTTGGCAGGTGATAATTTTCAAACGCTTAAAAAACAGCTAAATAGCTACTATATTCCGAATAAAATTATACTAGGAGGAACAAAAAGTAAATTGCCTTTGTTAAAAGATAAGCAAAGCCACGAAACAAAAATATATATTTGCCGAAATAAAACTTGCCAACTGCCAGTTAGTACGGTTGCCGAGGCAGTAAAATTATTAAACTAGTTTAGTTGGATGTGTAAATTTCTGCTCTTCGTAACCCAATAATTTTTATCTTTAATTCTATTTTGAAATAAAACAAAAATTATCTATGGACTTGAACTTAAAATTTACGCTACTCCTAATTTTATTCCCGTTTGTCATTGTTTACTATGTAGTTGTGGCTTACAAACAATTAAAAAATCAACGAAGCAACATAAACAGCGATGATGCATTTAAGCTTTTCATGAAGATGTCGCCTTACAGGTGGTTTGTATATACTTTCTTTTTAAAAGATAAAACCAACAGCAATAAATACAATCCTACTAAAAAAGAAGACTAATTCTTTTTTCTAAACTAGTAATTACATTTACTGTTTAGTTTTGCCAAGCCTTGGAGATTATTTTAATAAAAACATTTTTTCTGAACAACTCAACTCCTGTTTTGTTAAGCTAATAAATAGGTTATCTTTGCGCAGCATTTATTAAAAGCATGGGGTTAAACCAGTATATATTTGCCGAAATAAAACTTGCCAACTGCCAGTAAGTACGGTTGCCGAGGCAGTAAAATTATTAAATTAAACTATAAAGAATGAATATCAATTCAAACACAGTGGTGTCTATAACTTATGAACTACACACTACTACTCCAGAAGGTCACCAAGTTTTTGTTGAAAAAGCAAATGAAGAAAATCCGCTTGTATTTTTATACGGTGTGGGCATGATGTTGCCAAAATTTGAAGAACATTTAAATGGTTTAGCCGCGGGCGATGACTACAGTTTTGAGCTTTCTGCTGCAGATGGTTATGGCGAAATTGATGCTACTGCACATGTAGATTTACCTTTAGATATGTTTAAAGAAGCAGGAGGTGAATTGCCAAATGTTGGGGATGTTATTCCTTTGCAAGACAACCAAGGCAATCAATTTCGTGCTGGAGTAACTGGTGTACACGAAGCACATATTTCGGTTGATTTAAACCACCCGATGGCTGGCAAAAACTTAATTTTTGCTGGTAAAATATTAACGGTACGCGAAGCAACTGCTGACGAAATGAGCC
>CANHHZ010000215.1 GCA_947460275.1 Sphingobacteriaceae bacterium
ATTTTTTCGTCTTCCTTTTCCAGATCTGCACTTGCCAAAAAACCTTTCAATAAGTCTGCGCCATTAATAACTTGCTCATAAATTTTACTACCTTGATAGGAAGTTATGGTAAATATTAATTTCATTTCGTCACTATTTTTACCTTTTAAGCTAATTTTAAAGGTATCTAATTTTATTGTATCGGTAAAAGCTTGTAGGGTGATTTTTTCGATATTTTGAATTGGCTTCGAAGCTTGTTGGCAAGCAAAAAGTGCAGATAAGCCGCAAAAAATAATTAGGTAAAATAGCTTCTTCATAAAATTTTAACTTTTAAAATTTTCAAAGGTCTTCGCATTGATTTTTTTCAAGTCTTCAGGTGTATCAATGGAGAGGGTTTCAACCTCGGTGATTTTTGTATTTATTTTAAACCCATTTTCTATCCAACGCAATTGTTCCAAGCTTTCGGCTAATTCTAAACTTGATGGTTTAAGTTTTGTAATTTCCAATAAAGTGGCTGTTTGATAGCCATAAATACCTATGTGTTTGTAAAATTGATAAGCATTTAGCCAATTTTCCTTTTCGGTATTGCGGATGAAAGGAATAGGGTGGCGACTAAAATAAACAGCTTCAGCATTCGTGTTGACAAGTACTTTTGGAATGTTATTGTTAAAAAGTTCTTCGCTATCCTTAATTTTTTTAATCAATGTAGCTAATTTAACTTCCTTGTTGGCAAAGCATGAGCAAAGTAATGCAATTTGTTCGGGATCAATGAATGGTTCGTCACCTTGAATGTTAATCACAATATCAAAACCAGGTAATTTTTGCACAACTTCGGCGCATCTATCAGTTCCACTTTGGTGGATAGGACTTGTCATCACAAAATCGCCACCAAATTTTACTACTTCTTCCGCAATTCTCTCATCGTCTGTAGCTACCACAACTCTGCTCAAATTTGCTTTTTTTGCCTGTTCAAAGACTCTCTGAATCATTGTTTTTCCAGCAATATCTACTAAAGGTTTGCCAGGAAAACGAGTAGATGCATAGCGAGCAGGTATTACACCCAAAATTTTTAAGTTTTGCTCGTTTTTATTTTCCATCAGCATTTAGTTGAATAAATAGTTTTAGAACAAACCGTTAATTTCGGCTTCGATTGCTTGAATTATTGTACCTAAATCTTCTGGATTATTGGTGAAGTCTAGTTTATCTTTATCTAAAATTAACAATTGCCCTAATTTATAGTCTTTTATCCAATTTTCGTATTTCTCATTTAGTTTAGATAAATAATCTATGCGGATACCAGCTTCGTACTCTCGGCCACGGCGTTGAATGTTGTTGACTAATGTGGGTACAGAGGCTTTTAAATAAATTAACAAATCTGGTGGCTTGATAAAAGAAGTGATGTTATCAAATATTGCTTTGTAATTTTCGTGATCTCTAGAAGTCATTAGACCCATTTCGTGTAAATTTTCAGCGAAAATATGTGCATCCTCATAAATTGTTCTATCCTGAATCACATTTCTTTTATGACTTTCTATTTCTACAATTTGTTGAAAACGGCTATTCAAAAAATAAATTTGCAGATTAAAACTCCAACGTTTCATATCGCTGTAAAAGTCTTCTAAATAAGGGTTGTTATCTACCGCTTCGTATAGCGCCTCCCATCCGTAATGTTTAGCTAATAAGCTCGTTAAAGTGGTTTTTCCTGCGCCAATATTTCCAACAATTGCTATATGCATAATTTATAATTTAGAGAAATTAGATTTCTGGTGTAAATATTAATTTTAAAACGTGTTATCTTCTTGATTTTGTTTTTAGTGTAGTTTTTAAATAAGGCTTAAAAAGCTCTAAAACCAATCAATTCCCTTACTTCCTTAATGGTTTTTTGAGCACTGTCTCTTGCTTTTAATGCGCCTTGTTTTGCAACCTTACTAAGGTAATCTGTATCGCTAGCAATTTCGTTAATTCGTACCCTCATTGGCTCAGTTGTTAGAATCATGTCTTCGGCCAATTGCTTTTTAAAATCACCATATCTAATCGCCATTTTGTTGTATTGTTCTTCAAAATGATTTAAAGTGTCTTCTGAAGATACAATTTTCATCAATTCGAAAAGGTTTTGTATGGCTTCTGGTTTTTCTTGAAATTCGCTTGTTGGTCCACTGTCTGTTACGGCTCTGCTTACTTTTTTACGAATAATTTCTGGAGTATCAGACAAATAAACGGCATTGCCTTCTCCTTCAGATTTCCCCATTTTTCCCTTGCCGTCTAAACCCGGTACTTTAACCAAATTTTTGGCATAAGTAAAGGCATAGGGTTCTGGAAAATAATCATGGTTATACATTCTGTTAAAGCGGTTGCCAAAGGTACGTGCCATCTCTAAATGTTGTTCTTGATCTTTTCCTACAGGTACTTTTGTGGCTTTATGAATCAATATATCAGCTGCCATTAGAACTGGGTAAGTAAGCAAACCGGCATTTACATTGTCTGGATTGCTACGCACCTTATCTTTAAATGAAGTGCTTCGTTCTAATTCTCCCATGTAAGCATTCATATTTAAATACAAATACAATTCTGCAATTTCTGGTACATCCGATTGGATGTAAATCGTTGTTGCTTCAGGGTCTATCCCACAAGCTAAATATTCTACCAATACTTGTTTAACATTTCCGTGTAAATCTTGCGGGGTAGGGTGTGTGGTTAAAGCGTGTAAATCGGCAATAAAAAAAAAGCAATCGTATTCGTGCTGCATCTGGGTAAAACTTTTAACCGCACCGTAATAATTACCTATATGCAAATTTCCTGTCGAACGTATTCCGCTTACTACCGTTTCTTTGTTCATGCCCCGAAAATAAGAAAAAAGCAGATAAGAGGTTCAAATTTTTTAATTTTTATGCCTAAATAACTTTTTCAATGTTATTTACTCTGTTTTTTTTAAAAAAATGAAAAGCAATTTGCAGTAAAATTGTATTTTTGAATGAAATGCTTAAACTCCTCAGAAAAATACATTATTATTATTTCACTTTTTGTATTGTATTTTTTTTTATACTTTTTTGGCCATTTTACTATATAGGAACTCGTCATCCCAAGTTTTATTTGGCTTTAAATAGATTGAGGTCACTGCACGCCTTCATTTCTAGCAGTTTGGCTGGTGTGTATCTCAAAATTAAGTTTGAAGTCCCTTTAGACTCCTCTCAAACTTACATTTATTGTGCCAACCATAGTTCAAACCTTGATGTCGTCTTGTTTTGCCTTTTAGCAAAGGGGCGATTCCATTTTATGGGCAAACAAGAACTTTCTAATAATCCTGTTTTAGGTATTTTTTTTAGAACCATTGATATACCTGTTTCTAGGGAAAGTAAAATTTCGGCTTTTAGAGCTTTCAAAAAAGCAGGTGAGAATTTAGCTCAGGGCATGAGTCTCATTATTTTTCCTGAAGGCAAAATTGCCGATCAATTTCCTCCGG
>CANHHZ010000216.1 GCA_947460275.1 Sphingobacteriaceae bacterium
AAGTTTTTAGTTTCTGTTTCGGCAGGTGGCCAGGTATTAAATTTTTTCCATTGGTTACTTCCGGTTACAAAGATATTGGCCTCGGCAGCGTCAAAAGTACCCTCGCCTTTAAGGTAGAACTTGAAAAAAGGAAGTTCTAAATTTTCTTGATAATAGGTGCTGGTTGCTTGTCCAAAATTAATATCGCCAAAGCTGCTGCCTGCGCCACGCACCCAACCGCCATGAAACCAAGGGCCAGCTACCAATATGTTTTTGCTGTTAGGATTTTGTTTTTCAATCGCTTTGTAAGTTTCAAAAGTACCGTAGGCATCTTCTGCATCAAAAAAGCCACCAACAACCATTACGGCAGGTTTAACATTGGTGAGGTGTGGTAATATTTGACGGGCACGCCAAAAAGTATCTAAGTTTGGATGTTTAAATAAATCGTTCCAAAACTTAATGCTATCGGCCATGTATTTGTCTTTTAAGTTTTTAATGGATCCAGTTTCTAAATAAAAACGGTAATTGTCTTTAATTGGAAATTGAAAAGGTTTTGGCCCTTTATCAGGGGTAATGGGCTGCGGACGAGGAACGCCAAAGCTGGTCATGAAAGCAAAGGCATCCATTAAGAACAAGGTGCCGCGGTGGTGAAAATCATCTCCCAAAAACCAATCGGTAACTGGCGCCTGTGGCGAAACTGCTTTTAAGGCTGGGTGCGCATTTGGCAACGATGTAGTGGAGTAAAAACCTGGATAAGAAATGCCATACACTCCTGCTTTTCCGTTGTTGTTGGCTATATTTTTAAGCAACCAGTCGATGGTATCGTAAGTGTCGGTGCTTTCGTCTATGTCTTTTTTGCCTTTTTTTGTGGTTTGAGGCCTGATGTCTTCAAAATTTCCTTCACTCATCCATTTGCCACGCACGTCTTGATAAACAAAAATAAAACCTTCACGCATCATCCCTGGAAAATTGCCCAAACTCAATTTGTATTTGTCTTGCCCATAAGGTGCAACCGTATACGGTGTACGATTGATTAAAAAAGGATACTTTTTGCCATCGTCTTTAGGGAGGTAGATGGCGGTAAAAAGTTTTACGCCATCCCTCATCGGAATTTGGCGCTCTATTTTGGTGTAATGTTCACGTACGTAAGCTGAATCGGACACTTGTGCGTGCAATAATTGACTGACAAACAATAAGCTTACAGCAATTAGGATGGTTTTTAATCGGTTCATATAGAAAGAGTTTTAAAAACCTAAATATAGAAAAAAGCATTTTTTAAAAGCAGATGTATTTGAATAAGTTACAATTTGGACCGATTTTATCAAAGATTTCATCATTACAACCCTATTATGTACATTTGTGCTATAAATATTTAGAATATGCAATACGATGTAGTTGTTATTGGCTCGGGTCCGGGCGGTTATGTAGGTGCCATTCGCTGTGCACAATTAGGTTTAAAAACAGCAATTATAGAAAAATATACAACCTTTGGCGGTACTTGCTTAAATGTGGGTTGTATCCCCTCTAAGGCTTTGTTAGATTCTTCGGAGCATTTTCACAATGCCGCACATACTTTTGCTACCCACGGCATCCAGCTTAAAGATTTAAAGGCAGACATGAATCAAATGATTGCCCGTAAAGATGATGTGGTTGCACAAAACACTGCAGGGATTACTTATTTATTCAAAAAAAATAAAATCGACACTTACCAAGGACTGGGTTCTTTTGTAGATAAAAATACCATTTTAATAACCAAAGGGGATGGAACAACCGAAACGTTAACGGCAAAAAATGTAATTATTGCTACGGGGTCTAAACCTACAGCTTTGCCCTTTTTACCTATCGATAAAAAACGCATCATCACCTCAACCGAAGCTTTAAACATCAAAGAAGTGCCCAAAACAATGGTCGTGATTGGGGGTGGCGTTATCGGTTTAGAATTAGGTTCGGTTTATGCTCGTTTGGGCACCAAAGTATCGGTGGTAGAGTTTATGCCATCAATCATCAGCACCATGGATGCTAGCTTAGGTAAAGAATTACAACGGGTACTCAAAAAATCGTTAGGCATGGAGTTTTACATGGGCCACAAAGTTACCGGCGCCACCACAAAAGGTAAAACGGTAACCGTAACCGCCGATAATGCCAAAGGCGAATCGATGAGTTTGGAAGCTGATTATTGCATTGTAGCCGTAGGGCGTACTGCTTATACCGAAGGCTTAGGTTTGGATAAAATTGGAATTACTTTAGAAGAGCGTGGTAAAAAAATACCCGTAAACGCACACTTAGAAACGCCTGTAAAAGGTGTTTATGCCATAGGCGATGTAGTAGCTGGTGCCATGTTAGCACATAAGGCCGAAGACGAAGGCGTTTATGTAGCCGAAACTATTGCCGGACAAAAACCTCATATCAACTATAATTTAATTCCTGGGGTAGTGTACACTTGGCCAGAGGTAGCCTCCGTGGGTTATACCGAAGAGCAACTCAAAGAAAAAGGTACCGCCTACAAGGCAGGCTCATTTCCGTTTAAAGCAAGCGGTAGGGCTAAAGCAAGTATGGACACCGATGGTTTTGTAAAAGTACTTGCTGATGAAGCTACCGACGAAATTTTAGGGGTACACCTCATTGGTCCTCGTGCTGCCGATGTTATCGCCGAAGCGGTAGTGGCCATGGAGTTCCGTGCTTCGGCAGAAGATATAGGAAGAATTAGTCACGCACACCCTACCTATACCGAAGCTTTGAAAGAAGCAGCAATGGCGGCCACGGCCAATAGGGCAATACATATTTAATTTTAAAGAAAATATTCTTAACCAAGCCAGTAAGCAATTACTGGCTTTGTTGTTGACCTCAATCACCGTTTAATGAGCCACCAATTGCCAACTTCCGCAACTCAACACCAGGTTGAGCATCAACCTAAAAAAGGGACAGTGCGTTTAGCTGTGTCTTTTTTTTACTTTGCACAAGGGGTATGTTTTGCCACCTGGGCAAGTCGTATCCCCGATTTAAAAGCTACCCTACAGCTTACGGATGCACAATTAGGAAGTATTTTATTGGCATTGCCATTAGGACAATTGCTGATGATGCCGCTTTCGGGCCGACTAACCACCAGCTTCGGGACCAAAAAAATGCTCATGATTGGCGCACCATTGTATGCACTTGCTATGGCCAATTTGTCGTTAGCCACTGCAGGTTGGCAATTGGCTTTGTTCTTGCTTTTGTTTGGCATTGCCGGTAATATTTGTAACAATGCCCTAAATACACAGGGAGTTGTAGCCGAAACTTATTGCCAAAAACCGATCATGAGTTCCTTTCATGGTGTTTGGAGTATTGGGGGTTTTACTGGAGCCTTGATAGGCTTACTCATGGTAAACTTTCACGTAGCGCCTACGCTTCACTTTTGCAGCATTGCCGCTTTGGTGTGGTTGCATATTATGG
>CANHHZ010000217.1 GCA_947460275.1 Sphingobacteriaceae bacterium
GTTGATTTTTGTTTTTCATGACAGTAATATTAAATTGTAAGTTATCTATTTATTGACTTTTATCTTCGCGCGAAAATATGATTTACACGGACAATCAACTATGATACCTATCCTTGGCTGACATGATTTAACGCAATAATAAAATTGCATTAACCTAAAAAACCAACACCAAACCACATCTATTTATTGGGCTGAGTTCGGAATTTTAAAAGACGAAATCTTTAATAAAATAATAAACAAGGATAAGAACCCGAATTGAATTATAACAATCTTCTTATTTATTTTACGAGAAATAACAAGAAATTGTTACATGTTTTTTAATCTGTTTGAATCAATTTTGATTTAAACAGATTAAGAAGTTAGTAGTTAAAAATGAATTTAACTCAAATCATTAAGTAGGATAGTGTTCAAAGAAGAGTTTAAATTAACTCTTCTTTGAAACTGTTTTTTTTACAGCCACTTTTTTAGGTGCTGTTTTAGCAGAGGCTGCTTTTGAGGTTGATATTTTTTTTGTTGGTTCTTTTGGTAATTTTACCACTTTCGATTTTCCTGAAGATGTGGTTGATTTTTTGGATGATTTTTTATCAAATGCGCTAGGCACTTGAGCTATTATCATTTTTTTTACATCTTCTAATGATACTGTAATCAATTCTTCAGGAGTATATTTTCCACCACCATTTTTGATTAGTTTTAACATTAATTTCCCGAACTTAATGAATGGTCCCCATCGACCATTTTCAATAGCAATTTTTTCTTCGGGCCATTGTTGTATAAAACGGTTTGCTTCTTTATCTAATTTTTTCTCTATAAGTTCTTCAATATCTTTTTGAGATAAATGGTCGAAATTATATGCTTTTGGAACATTGATAAATAAACCATCATACTTAATAAATGGACCAAAACGACCTTTACCCTTGGTTACGCCTTTTCCCTGGTAATTTGCAATTGGTGCATCTGCCTCTTCCTTTTCTTTAATAATTTCAATCGCTTTTTCCATATCAAGCGTTAAAGGATCTATACTTTTGGGAATAGATATAAAGGCATCGTCTAATTTGATATATGGACCAAATCTTCCAACTGAAACAACTACTTCTTTACCATCATAATGACCTAGCGTCATTGGTAGTTTAAATAAGTCTAAAGCCTCTTCTAGTGTAATAGTTTCGATGCTTTGATTTTTTCTTAGGCTGGCAAATTTAGGTTTTTCATCAGAGCCTTCAATACTTTCACCAATTTGTGCTAAGGGTCCAAAGCGACCTACACGAACGCTTACGGGTTTACCGCTTTCAGGATCTATTCCTAGTTGGCGTTCTCCACTTGCGCGTTCACTATTTTCAGTGGTTGACTCTACCGTTTCGTGAAATGGCGTGTAAAAGTCTTTTAACATGCTTTGCCAGTCAAGATGCCCCTCTGCAATTTCATCAAATTCTTCTTCAACTTTAGCAGTGAAGTTAAAATCTAAAATAGTTGGGAAATACTTAAGTAAAAAATCATTTACAACCATTCCAATATCAGTCGGAAATAATTTGGCTTTTTCAGCACCTGTATTTTCTATTTTTGTCTCTCTGGTAATATTCTTTTTGGTCAAACTTAAACTCACATATTGTCTTGACCAGCCTTCTTTATCTGTTTTTTCAACATAATTACGTTTTTGAACCGTACTAATAGTCGGGGCGTAAGTTGACGGACGACCTATTCCTAGTTCTTCTAATTTTTTAACTAAACTAGCCTCAGAATATCTTGCCGGATGGTGAGTAAAGCGTTGAGTGGCCGAAATGAATTGACTTTCTACGAGTTCTCCAATTTTCATTGGAGGCAGCATAGAGGAATTTTCATCATCCGTATTTTCATCATCAGTTCCTTCCATGTAAACTTTTAAGAAACCATCAAATTTTAGAACTTCTCCCTGAGCAATAAATAATTCTGTAGCCCCACTTACATTGACTTTTGCTGTTGTTTTCTCCAATTCAGCATCACTCATTTGTGAAGCAATGGTTCTTTTCCAAATCAAATCGTACAACCGTTGCTCATTTCGTTCACCATCAACAGATGTCCTGTCTATATAGGTTGGTCTGATGGCTTCGTGAGCTTCTTGAGCACCTTTGTTTTTGTTTTTGTATTTGCGAGGATGATGGTATTTAGCACCATAATTTTCGTTAATAGCTTGTTTAGCTTGTCCCAAAGCTGTATCAGATAAATTAACCGAGTCAGTTCTCATGTAGGTAATTTTACCTGCCTCATATAAGCGCTGAGCTATCTGCATGGTTTGAGCTACAGAAAAACCTAATTTGCGAGCTGCTTCTTGTTGTAAAGTAGATGTGGTAAATGGAGCAGCTGGAGAACGTTTTGCCGGTTTTGTTTCAAGGCTTTCGATAGTAAAAGAGGCATTTTTGCATTTTTCTAGAAATGCCATTGCATCGGATTCTTTAGCATAGCGCTTATCAAGCTCCGCTTTTAATATGCCAGACCCTACCTTAAATAAGGCAGAAACTTTATAAGCAGAAGTAGATTCAAATTTTTGTATTTCTCGCTCTCTTTCCACAATTAATCGAACAGCAACGGATTGTACTCGTCCGGCAGATAAACTTGGCCTAACTTTGCGCCATAAAATTGGAGAAAGTTCAAAACCAACTAATCTGTCTAACACACGACGAGCTTGTTGGGCATTCACTAAATTAATGTCAATTTCTCTAGGATTTTCAATAGCTTTTAAAATGGCCGGTTTAGTGATTTCATGAAATACGATACGTTTTGTGTTTTTTTTGGATAATTCTAACGTTTCGTACAAATGCCAGCTAATAGCTTCTCCCTCTCGATCCTCATCGGATGCCAACCAAACCATATCGGCTCCTTCAGTGAGTTTTTTCAGCTCTGCAATTACTTTTTGTTTATCGGGTTGTACTTCGTAGGTAGGGGTGAAGTTGTTTTCTATATCAACACCAAATCCTTTCTTAACCAAATCTCTAATGTGGCCAAAACTAGATTTAACAGTAAAATTCTTTCCTAAAAAACCTTCAATAGTTTTAGCTTTAGCCGGAGATTCCACAATAACTAAATTTTTTCCCATACCTATTATATATTGTATTCTATTATTTTAAATTTTCAATTTTACGGCTTTTTTTAATATAAAAGTGATGATTTTAATCGCTAAAAATATGTTCTAAGCACAAAAAAAAGTTTGCAAAGGAAAAAAATTAAAATTGAATAAACCTAATTTTTATTGTATTTAACTTTCATCGTATTTAAATAATGGTATCAATTTTTTTTTAAACAACTGATAATCAATTTTTTGTGTTGATATAGGTGTTTGATAAATTAAAAATGTGAAAAATGGTTAATGTGTCAAAATGTCAGAACAAAGCTTTATCTTTGCACACTTATTTTAAAACATGGAGAACAA
>CANHHZ010000218.1 GCA_947460275.1 Sphingobacteriaceae bacterium
CGAATATGCCGAAATACGATATGTATTTGACATTTGTAAGAATGAATTACTTTCTTCTAATACGCCACAAAGAATAAAAAACACAATCCGTGTAAAGCTTAGTTTCATTGAAGAAAAGTTGTATCACCATAAGCCTAAAGCGACAAATAATATTATTGCTAAATCATCTGACAGTCCAACAGTACAAACGTGTAAAGAACAAGCTAATAAAATCCTTAACTTTAATTTGGTTGACAGCACAGCATGGAGAGTAGACTTCTCAGATGTTTTTGAAAAATTCGTTCAACACATTTTTAAATCAGTTGCTAAAGAGACCGGAGGAAAATTATTTGCAAATTTCAAGTTCCATTCACGAACTTCTAAGCACTATTCGTGGGAACTAAAACACATTGAACCAGACGCTATATATCAAAAGGAAAACCTCTTAGTATTCATAGACGCTAAATACAAATCAAACCTTTATAACAAGTTCGACAACAGCGAAAATCTGAAAGACGACCACAGACATGATTTACACCAGATTATGGCTTATACTTCTTTCAGTAAGACAGACTTTAAATATGGGTTTCTTTGTTATCCATCAGACCAGTTAGAATTTAAAGCTATAAAATATAAGAACGGAATCAACGAAGTAACAAATACAGTTTTAGTAATGGGTATTCCATTAAAAAAGGACAGTATCAATGAAGCAAAGCGACTATTAACAAACCAACTTAATGAGCTTGAAAGAAGAACAACGACCCGGTAACAGGACCTACCCAAAAGGCGTGTTATCGTGTTCCAAAGACAGTTTTGTGGTTAATCAAACATTAGTTTTTCAAATCAAGTTTTGTGGTAAAAGGCACGCTCTTCGGTAGCTGCAAAACGTTAACAGCAACACAAAAAGACCACAACCAACAAGATAAATTGACCATGGAAGAAAGACCAAAAATAAAATTAGCACTTACTTTGGCCGATAAGCTGTTTGAAATTGTGGGTTGGCTTATACTGCTCTTCATTTGGGGTTTAATAAGTGCCAACTATGCCAACTTACCCAAAACTATACCTACACATTACAATGCAGCAGGGCAAGCAGACGGGTTTGGAGGTAAAGCGTTTATTTTAACTTTGCCCTTGTTGGCAACTATTTTATTTATTGGGCTTACGCTGCTCAATAAGTTTCCACAGGTATTTAATTACCCAACCGCTGTTACGCAAGACAACGCTTTTAAACAATATAAAAACGCAACCCAACTGATAAGATATCTTAAACTTGTGATCGTTATTATTTTCGGACTGATTACTTTTAAGACCATACAACATGCAAACGGCGCATCCAAAGGGCTTGGCGTAAGTTTTTTACCCCTCACCTTGGGATTGATTTTTATTCCGCTGATGGTTTTTGTAATTAAATCATTAAAGACGAAATATTAAACAAAAACACCCTCTACATTTGGTAAAGGGTGTTTTTTATCTCAAATCTCACGTCTCCTATCTCAAATCTAATTAATCGCAATTAGGTATAGTAAACGTCCACGTTTCTGATCCTTTGTAAGGGATAGAAAAAGCAACGCCTTTGTCTAGCTCAAACCATAATTTGCTGCGCATTTTTTCTCTGCTGCCGGTTTCGTTCATGGTTAGGCTGTCGTACATTCTGCCGTTGATCATTACGTATTTGATTTTTTCAGAGTTTCTAATGTCGTCTAGCGGGTTGGCATCCATGATAATTAAATCGGCCAATTTTCCTTTTTCTAAAGAGCCAATTTCTTTGTCCATGCCTAAGTAAGAAGCACCGTTTAGCGTAGCATTGCGTATGGCTTGCAAGGGGCTAGCACCACCTTGTACAAACATCCACAATTCCCAATGTGCGCCTAAACCTTGGATTTGGCCGTGAGCGCCTAAGTTTACTTTGGTGCCGCCATCGGCAATTTGTTTTACCGCTTTAGCTACTTCTATGTGGCCGTAATCGCCGTATTCAGAGGTGGTTCTGCGTCGGGCACGGCCATCAATAATCGCCCTTGGCGTAAAGTTAAGCAACCTTTCGTTTTCCCAAACGTTGGTTCTGTCGTACCAATAATTTTCGCCCCATTGGCCACCGTAAGCTACAATTAAAGTAGGAGTATAGGCCACGTTGGTATTGTTCCATAAGTTTTTTACGTCTTTGTAAACCGGTGCCACAGGTATGCTGTGCTCAATGCCCGTGTGGCCATCGGCCACCATGTTCATGTTGGTAAAAAAGGTAGAACCACCTTCGGGAACGACTTCCATTTTTAACAAACGTGCAGCTTCTAAAACTTGTTGGCGTTGCTCTCTGCGAGGTTGGTTGTACGATTTTACCGAAAATGCACCCACCGCTTTTAATCTTTTTAAATGCGTTAAGGCATCGTCTAAGCTGTTGATAACGGCTTTAAAATCGCCATCGGCACCATATAAAATAGCACCTGTAGAGTATAAACGTGGACCAATCATACGGCCTGCTTTTAGCATTTCGCTTTGGCTAAACACCATTTCTGTGTTGCTGCTTGGATCGTGAGAGGTGGTAACGCCAAAAGCCAAGTTGGCCAAGTACGACCAATCTTGTTGCGGACTAACGCCATCGGGGCTGGTGCGCAAATGGGCGTGTACATCTATCATGCCTGGCATAATTGTTTTTCCGGTTACATCAACAATTTTTGCGTTGGCAGGAATAGGTACTGCATCGGCTTTGCCTATGCTAATAATTTTGTTGTTTTCTATTAAAACTGTTCCTTCTTCAATGACTTCGTCACCTTTCATGGTAATGATACGGGCGCCTTTTAAAGCCATTAAGCCAGTTGGCATATCGGTTTTTAATTTTAAACCCATGGCAATCCCTGCGGTGTCTAATTCGGGCAAAACAGTTGGTGCGCCCTCTACAAAGCTAAAGGTGTTTTTTACTTCGCGGCTGTAATATTGCTCGCCCAAAGTCCAAAATAGTTTTTTGCTATCGGCGCTCCAGTGTAAAAAGGTACCTGCCTCTTTGGTTACTCTTGCCAAAGGGATAGCTTTGTTGTTGGCCGATAAATCTAAGGCCGAGCCTATAGTAACCATTGGCGTAATGTAGGCGTTAAACAATTCGGTAAAAGCCATCCATTTGCCATCGGGGCTAGGAGCAAACTGCGTAGCATATTGCGAGGTGTAGTGCGTAAGCTCGTTGGCGCCGTTTAAATCCATGCTTTTAAAAGCTTTTTTGCCAGCTTCGTAACCCTGAAAATAAATTCGACTGTCGTCGCTATTAAATTGTGGTTTAATGCCGTTTTCGCTTATCAAAGTTTTTGGTCCGCCATTGGCCGAAACCATAAAAATACCTGTATTTCTGCCGTAGGTTAAGCCTAAAGTTTCGTTACCCACACCTTTTCTAAATACAATTTTGTCGCCTTTTTTGGCAAAAGAAGGGTTGTA
>CANHHZ010000219.1 GCA_947460275.1 Sphingobacteriaceae bacterium
ATCTTATTCACTAATTTCTAAATCTTTTAAATGTTCGGTATTGTTAAAATCGACTATGGTAAAACGCTGCCCATCAAAAGTGAGTTTATACAACGTGGTGTTTTGGTGCGGAAAATCGCCCATTTCGGCAAGTGGCTTTTCCAACAAATGGCAAAGCAACAAGCGCATTGCCCTGCCGTGCATACAAATAAGAATGCGTTGTTCGTTTACACGACTTTTAATTAAGGCAATTGTTTCTTGCAATCTGGCCAAAACTTCGTTAGGACTTTCACCCTGTTCAAATCTAGCTTCATAGTTTCCGCCCTGCCATTGCTCCATCATTTCCCTAAAAGCATGGCGTGCGGCTTCGGTATTTGGTTTTCCTTCCCACACTCCCCAGGCCAATTCATCTAATCCTTTGTGTTGTTCCCAAGTAAGACCTAAATCTATAAAGCCTTGTGCAGTTTGGTGAGTGCGTTTTAAACTAGATGTGTATATCGCATCAAACTCAACTTGCTGATAACGCTTAAAAAAAGCATTGGCTTGCTGCCTACCAGTTTCGTTTAAATCGCTATTTATCCCTCTACCTTGTACAATTCCTAGTTTATTTAACTCGGTTTCGCCGTGGCGGATGATGTAGATTTCTTTCATTTTGGTGGATAAAACTATTTTAGTTGATGACTGGCAGTTTGTAATATTGTGGTTTTGCCTTTTCTTCAAAAACAACATCCGTATAATCGGTTACCACCTTGTACAGCGTGTCTCGTTCTATAGGTTTTCTACCTACCTGCTTAATCAAACTAACCAACTCTTGGGTACTCATGGCTGGGTTTTGCTCTTCGGCACCGGCCATGCTGTAAATCTTGGTAGTATCATCTAAAGTACCATCAATATCATCCACCCCAAAATTTAGCGACAATTGAGCTGTTTCTCTGCTTATCATCGCCCAATAGGCTTTAATGTGCTCAAAGTTATCTAAGTAAATTCGAGCGATGGCATAATTTCTCAAATCTTCAATCACCGAAACCTCGGGAATATGACTCATTTGGTTATGCTGATTTCTAAATTTTAAAGGAATAAAGGTTTGGAAGCCACCTGTTTTATCTTGCAATTGGCGCAAACGCTCCATGTGGTCTATGCGGTGTTCAAATTTTTCGATGTGCCCGTATAACATGGTCGCGTTGGAGCGCATGCCCAACTTATGCCATTCTTCATGTATCGCCAACCATTCATCGCCTGTGCATTTATCTTTAGCAATTTGGGTTCTAATTTCTGGATGAAAAATTTCGGCGCCGCCCCCTGGAATAGACTCGAGCCCTGCTTCTTTCATCAACTTCATTCCGGTAGCGTAATCTATCTTTGCTTTTTTAAAGATATAGTGATACTCTACTGGAGTTAAAGCTTTTACGTGCAAATTTGGACGATGTTTTTTGATGGCCGTAAACAAAGCTGAGTAAAATTCTACATCGTACTGCGGCAATACACCTCCAACAATATGCACTTCGGTAACCGGCTCATTGTCGTATTTTTTAACCACGTCAAGCATTTCATCCAACGTTAACGCCCAACCTTCTTCTTTTTGCTTAATTAATCTTGAATAAGAACAAAATTTACAATCGTACACACACAAATTGGTGGGTTCTAAATGAAAATTGCGGTTAAAATAGGTTAAATCGCCATGCTTTTGTTCCCTTACCAAATTAGCCAAAACACCCAAATAACCCAATTCGGCGTGTTCGTACAAATAAACACCTTCCTCAAAAGTAATGCGTTGTTGTTCTTTAACCTTTTGAGCTATATTTTTTAACGGAATAGAAAGATTTGGGTTCTGGAGTAGAAGATCTAAAGCCTGCACAATAATTCTTTTTAATTTTAAGCAAAAGTACAATAATGCAGTAATTGATAATCATTTTGTTGTAAAAATGGTGAGAAACAATACATTTAAGTAAGTTAGCTATATAAAAATTGGCAAAATTAAGTTTTTAATCATTTTAAATTTAGCTTTGTACAAGCAAAAACAAACTACAAAAACAATGAAACCTGAAACTACAGCGATACATGCACCAAATATGGTAAAAAGTGCCACAGGCGATGTAACCATGCCCATCAGTTTATCTACTACTTTTTTAAGAGATGAAAATGGCGAATATCCTGGCGGTCATATGTATAGCAGGGTAAGTAATCCCAACAGATCGGCCTTAGAAAAAGTTATTACCGAACTAGAATGCGGAGCAGATACTTGTGCTTTCTCTTCGGGAAACACTGCAGGAATGTCGGTTTTTCAGGCTTTAAAACCAGGTAGCCACATCATTGCCCCCGACGATATGTATTGGGGTTTTAAAAAGCAGTTGATGAGTATTTTTGCAGATAGCTTGACTTTTGATTTTATCGATTTAACCAACTTAACTGCGATAGAAAGTTACATTAAACCAAACACAGTAATGATTTGGGCCGAAACGCCTTCCAATCCTTTGCTTAAAATTACCGACATTGCAGAAATAGCCATCATAGCCAAAAAACATCAATTGCTTTTTGCCTGCGATAGCACGTTTGCCTCTCCTGTACTGCAAAACCCAATTGCTTTGGGCGCAGATATTGTAATGCAATCTACTACTAAATATATTGGTGGGCACAGCGATGTTTTAGGCGGGTCGCTAACCACCGCAAACAACAACGAATTTTGGGATAAAATTAGAAACATCCAACAAATTGGTGGCGCTGTTCCTTCGCCATTTGATTGTTTTTTATTGCTTAGAAGCATCAAAACCTTGGCTTATCGTGTAAAAGGACATTGCGAAAATGCCATGAAACTTGCGCAATATTTAGAAAATCATCCAAAAGTAGAAGCGGTATATTACCCTGGACTTGCTTCACATCCACAACACGAAATTGCAAAAAAGCAGATGAAAAACTTTGGTGGCATGCTTGCGGTACTGATTAAAGGTGAAGTAGCCAATGCTAAAAAAGTGGTGAACAGCGTAAAAATATTTGCTCAAGCTACGAGTTTAGGCGGAGTAGAAAGTTTGATAGAACACCGTGCCTCTGTAGAAGGACCAGACACCAAAACACCACAAAATTTACTTCGGGTATCGGTAGGATTAGAACACATTGACGACTTAATTGCCGACTTTGAACAAGCTTTAAGCTAAAAGCTATATTTAGGCTTCAGACAAGAACGAAATAAAATGATTGATTATCAATAAATTAATTATTTTTCAAAATTTTATTTTGTTTTGTAGAAATAAAATTACACCTTTGGAATATTATTTGGCAAAAGCGAATAAATAGTCAACACCCTTTACCAGGTTTTGATTTATAAAGAAGTGGCGAGAGACAGGCTCTTTGACCCACTGGCAACCCTCCTTAAACGAGAAGGTGCCAATTCCTGACCACTCAACATGGTGTTGTTTGGAG
>CANHHZ010000220.1 GCA_947460275.1 Sphingobacteriaceae bacterium
CGTCTTCTGGAACTTTTTCTAGGGTATAATTAATATCGTACCAGATAAGTGCGTGTGAACTAGATCCATTCACTAATACAATTCTAGCCGATTTTTTAAACGGCATGGGTATTGTAAAATTAAAAGAGCGGCCCTCTGGATTTGAAAACAATGCATTTGTATAGGCTTTAGATTTACCTAATCCTAAACCAAAAAAATCGCCAATAGGAGCAGATACAGCAGGCGTTTTACTGCCATCCCAATACATTTCTATGCGTACATGCTGCATTTGTTCTGCAGATCTTGGTATGGTGCCACTTAACCACATACGTCTTACAATACCTGACCCAGTTGTGTTTAAAACGTCAATCTTTTGTCCAGCTTCTAATGTAATAAAAGCACGACCCTTTGCACCTTTATTGGTTGTGCCAGCATTCCCTTTGGCACCCGTTGGATTTTCGGGACTCACCCAAACCGTTTTTGTTTGACTAGAAGGGGCTTTGTATAATTCTTGAGCAATCGTATTTAGGCCTAACACGCATAAAGCAATTGCAAATTGTAAACGTTTGTTTTTCATAATTATTATTTAGCAGCAATTAGGGGAGCCATCGCATGATTTTATAACAGATTCGGTAAGACCTCTCTCAATTTCTATTGCAGATGCGGGTCTTATCGTAACGATTTTTATTTTATAATGTAGCTGAGCGCCTGCTAGTGGATGATTCGCGTCCACAATAATATTGTCTTGATTTTTTTGAATGAGTTTTGCTTCATTTCCACCCGGAATTTGAATATAGGTGCCTATTTCAAGATCAGAACTGTTGTCAAATACATCAATTGGAAGAGTTTGAATCATTTTTTCATTGATAGCGCCATAGGCATATTGCGGTGGTAGCGTAACCTCTACGGTATCATTTACCTTATGTCCTTCTAGTGCTTTTGCTACCATTGGAAAAATAGATATAGCACCATGAACATATTGTTCCGGTTCAAAATCCAAATTAGAAAACACTTCTTCTTGTTCATTGGTTACAATGGTATAATGTATGCCAACTACGGTATTTTTTTGTACTTGCATGCTAACTCAAATTAATTTGTAATACTTGTCCTTTTTTCAATTCAACTGTATTTTCAAATTCATATTGATAGACATTGTCTTTTTTAATGAGTTTGCCATTGATGATTGTATCGCCTATATGAACTTTTGCTTTGGTAACCTTTAAAGATGGTTCAACTGCTATTTTATTTAAACGCAAAGAGCCATAGGCGACATGCAGTTTAGCAGTAAAACTTTGTTCATTTTGGTTTTGTTCGTAAGAGCCCCAGCCACTGGCTGCTGTATAAGGTACTTTACATTTATGCGGATTCAATTTGGGCGCAAATTTGATATATCCATTGGGGCCATCGTAATCAAAACCACAGGCAGAAATAAATGAACCATAACTTGCCATGGCTCTCGCATAGTGATCGCTACATTCAATTTCATTAAATGGATTGCGCTTTGCGGCATGGTATCTGTCATGTATCATTCGGGTTAATACAAGCGCCTCATCAGTCATGCCTTCGGCCATCATGTGCGAAGCTACCTGGTGTTCAAAACCACTCATACATTCATGAAAATAACCCAATTGCCAAGTGGTGTTTTCGCCATAAGGTTTTGCTTCATTACTTGGGTTGGTATTCATCACCATACCACCTTCGCCGGCAAGTGCATAAGGCCGCCAGCCTCTTCGTTCTTTAATGTAGGGTCCTACATCTGGTGTAAAATTATATTTCCATAAAGCTTTGAGTGCCGATAATGTTTTTTCTTTATTCAGTATTCTTCCGAGGCCTACTTGATGCGCCCAACTTTGACCATATACCTGATCAATATGACATGTATTATAAGAGCCTAATTTTTCTCTGCCCTTAATTTCATCTGGCTTATGAATAAAATATTCGCCATTAAATAATTTTTCTTCCATGTTTTTTGTACCGCTTGCTACATAGGTTGCGCATATATTGGCAAAAGGGGTGTCATCCATTTCGATGGCCATTTGTTCGCCGGCTTTTGCGGCGGCTATACATAGTCCAACGAGCCATGCAATTTCACCATCCCAAACTGCATCTAATGTATTTTCGATAGGCGTATCCTCCATGCCATCTTTGTTTTTATCCTGATTGATTACCCAGGTTGTTGCCAGCTTTATTTTTTCCCAATTTTTTTTCAGGAAACTTTTGTCGATCGACATTTTATGTTCTCTGTAAATCCTTAAAATGGTTCCAACCTGCCCATCAATAGCGGCAGTTTTTACAACTTCACCTCTATAATATATCATGCCGTTTGCTGTTAACGATAGACCCAAGTCTACGCGTTCTCTGGTATCTCTTTCTATACCAGGAAATATACGGCCCATTGCTTGTGCATATTGCCACACGTGCATGCAAGTGCCCTCGCAGCAGCCAACGCCTTCCCAGGCATAAAACCTGCCTGAATCAAAGCGGTGAGCTGTAGTTGTAGCGAGCGTTGAAATATTTAAAAAAGTACGTTCTAAAAACCACCAAGGCAGTGTAGAGTCGTACCATGTTTGACGCCAAAGTGCAGTGTTTGTTGAAAGTTCTGCAAAATTGCTAGCTACGTATTGTACTACTTCAACTGCGTTTTTAAATTGCTGATTGTAAAAGCGGCCCTTTCCTTCAATCACAGGGTTTAATTTCAAATTTGCAAAATGCCATCCAATAATAAAGTCAGCTTTAATGGTTTGGCCACCTCTAATGGTATGCTTGGTGCTAACTGAATTTAACAAAGGGCCTTCCGATACTGTTTTCGATGTAGTTGAAATGTTTTGTTGAGAAAACGATTCGGCAACAACTGGTAAGGTAAAGGATGTATTAGCGTTACACTTTGCGTTTAGGGCGCCAATGGCCATAGTACCATAGTCTGGTAACATCTGTTGATTATCGGATCCATTTAATTGGATGCTACTATTGACAATATGACAATTTGAAAAAGACTCAAAAGCATTTTGTCTGATATCAGTTTCTTTTTTGGACTTATGCATTATTTTATTTTCCAACCAGCCCAATATCGAAACCGATACATCTTTTGCCGTATTATTTTTTACGGAAAAAGAATAAATAGTGCAAGGAAGTCCAGAGTTTTTTTCATCTAATGGAATAAACGGCGAATAAATGGATGCCATTATATCTAACCCTAAATTATGATCTATGTAATGCACTTTTGCCATGGGGTAAGTGGCTTCAAACAATATTTCATCCCAATCAGATGATTCTAATTTTTTTATGATTATTTTTTTACCGGAAACAATTTTAAAAGCAAATCCTTGCTCGATGGGTCTAATGTCTTTTGCAGGTTGTACATACGCGGATCCATCTTGCGGCCTC
>CANHHZ010000221.1 GCA_947460275.1 Sphingobacteriaceae bacterium
AAGAAAGCTGCTAAAAAAGCTGCTCCTAAGAAAGCTGCTAAAAAAGCTGCTCCTAAGAAAGCTGCTAAAAAAGCTGCTCCTAAGAAGGCTGCTAAAAAAGCTGCTCCTAAGAAAGCTGCTAAAAAGAAGTAATCTTAGTTTAGCTTTAGCTAAAAATAGATTTAGAAGTCCCGCAATCATGCGGGACTTTTTTTTGTGCTATATTGAGACCCAATTTCACACCCATGACCAACGAAGCAATTGCAGATAACTTCTCCCTCCTCTCCAAATTAATGGACATACATGGAGACGACGCATTTAAGGCCAAATCCTATGCCAGCGCGGCTTTCACGATAGATAAACTAGAAACCGAATTATCCACCCTAGATCCGCAAACAATTTTTTCGCAACGTGGTATTGGCGCTACAACCGGCAAGAAAATTATAGAGCAATTAGAAACAGGTCAACTTGAAATTTTAGTTGACTATATTTCTAAAACACCAGCTGGTATTTTAGAAATGTTGCGCATTAAAGGTATTGGTCCAAAAAAAATTGCAACCATTTGGAAAGAGTTAGAAATTGAAACACTTGGTGAACTACTTTATGCGTGCGAAGAAAACCGACTTACTTTATATAAAGGTTTTGGAGAAAAAACACAAGCCAATATAAAAGCTTCCATCGAATTTTATGTAAACGCACAGGGTAATTTTTTATACGCACAAATGGAAGCCGTGGTAGGGCTTTTGCAAGAAAAATGGACCGAACATTTTAACGAATCTAGCTTTTTTGTGACCGGTGCTTTTAGACAGCAACAGGAGGTGATTACCATTTTGGAGTGGGTAACGGACCAAGAATTAGCCCCCCTAGAAAGTTTTTTTGAAGAAAATAATTTTGAAATTCAGTCTAGCACGCCAAATTATCTAGAAGTTACTTCACAAGAAAATAGCACCCTCGGATTTCATATAGTAGACACTCAACATTTAGTAACTACCCTATTTAAAACGAGTTGCGTCCCTTCATTTTTAGAAAAAATAAACGAATTGGTGCCAGAAGGGCTTCTACAAAGCTATTTTTCAGAAGAAGACATCTTTAAAGCGGCCAATATCCCCTATATCCCACCTTATTTAAGAGAAGATGCTAGTATTATTGAAAAAGCCTCTAGTAAAGGTCTTCCTTCCATTATTGTGCCTTCAGATATTAAAGGCATTATTCATAGCCATAGCAAATGGAGCGATGGCTCTAACACACTTTTAGACATGGCCACTGCTGCTAAAGCAAAGGGATTTGAATATTTAGTCATTAGCGACCACTCTAAATCAGCGTTTTATGCAAGTGGCTTACAAGAAGACCGCATAATAGCGCAGCACAAAGAAATAGATCAGTTAAATAAACAATTAGCCCCTTTTAAAATATTTAAAAGCATTGAAAGTGATATTTTGAATGATGGCAATCTAGATTATGCACCAGCTATCCTTCAAAGTTTTGATTTAATTATAGCATCCGTGCATTCTAATTTAAAAATGCAGGAAGAAAAGGCCATGCAAAGGCTTATTACAGCCATCGAAAATCCGTACACCAATATACTCGGGCACATGACTGGTAGACTCTTATTAAGCCGTAAAGGCTACCCGGTAGACCACCAGAAAATTATTGATGCCTGTGCCGCAAATAGTGTAGTAATTGAACTCAATGCGCACCCCAGGAGATTAGATATTGACTGGCGTATGATTGGAAAAGCACTTGATAAAGGCCTGCTTATTTCCATTAATCCGGATGCACATGCTATTGAGGGCTTTGAAGATTGTAGATATGGCGTTTTAGTAGCTCAAAAGGCGGGTGTAACCAAAGAAAACAACCTCAGCAGCTATACATTGGATGCCTTTGAAAAATGGGTGGCTACGCAGCAATCAAAAAGGAAATAATGATATGTAGCTATTTGGTTTTGGCTTCGTTCCAAAGCACATCCATATCTGACAAAGTCATATCTCCTAAATTTTTACCTTGTACTAAAGCCTGCGCCTCCATATACATAAAGCGGGTTCTGAATTTTAGGTTAGTTTTTTCAAGCGCCGATTCTGGATCTACACCAATAAAACGTGCGTAGTTGACGAGGCTAAATAGCACATCACCAAACTCATCTTCCATTTTTGAAACATCGGAACTGGCAACAGCTTCTTTGAGCTCACCTATCTCCTCTTCTACTTTATTCCAAACCTCATTAGTTTCTTTCCATTCAAATCCTACCTGCTTTGCTTTTACTTGCATACGCGTTGCTTTTACAAGTGCAGGTAAGGACACGGGCACACCACTTAATACCGATGTTTTTCCTTCTTTTAATTTTAATTTTTCCCAATTACGTTTAACGTCTTCCTCATTCTCCACTTTTACATCACCATAAATATGTGGATGCCTATCAATTAATTTTTTTGCAATCCCATCAATTACTTCTTGTAACTGAAATTTATTTTCTTCTTTACCTATGCGCGCATAAAACAAAATATGAAGTAACACATCCCCAAGCTCTTCTCGAATTCCATTCCAATCTTTATTGGTAATAGCGTCAGCTAGCTCATAGGTTTCCTCAATAGTCATAGACCTGAGCGTGTCAATGGTTTGCTTTTTATCCCAAGGACACTGCTCCCTTAATTCATCCATGATGGTAACGAGTTGTAAAAAACTTGAAGCGAGCGGATTCATAAAATAAATTTAATCGTTGTATTTGCGTTTCTTTTCTGGTGCGTAACTGAGTTGATCTTGTAAAGAATTTGCATTAGGATTGGTGGTGACCGCATAGGCAATTTGTAGTAGCACTACATAACCTACCACCGTAAATAAGAGTTCCCCCCAACCAATCCAATAACCCCAAAAGGCATACACAGTAGCAGTTCCCGGGGTAGCGGTTTCGTAAATGACAGTTACTTTTTGACCAACATGAATACGCCTAAATAAATAACGGGCATCGGTATGATACCATGTACCACCTGCCTGATAAACAGCAGCAGGAATAATTTGCTTCACTGCACTATCATACAACATTTGAATGGTTGCAGGCGCTTTTTCGCCATCAAAAAAATCAGGCTGGCGTGTAAATAAAATATAACACACCAAACAAGTTACATAGAGTATGAAAACCGACCTTAACAACCGCGTTAATTAGTCAGGCTTCTAAAGTCTACAGGGACAAGTTTACTTACACCCGGCTCTTGCATGGTAACACCATAAATAACATCTACCGCACCCATTGTTTGCTTATTGTGTGTTACAATAATAAACTGTGAGTTATCGCTAAATTTCTTAATCATTTGTGTAAACTTACCTACGTTGGCATCATCTAATGGCGCATCCACCTCATCCAAAATACA
>CANHHZ010000222.1 GCA_947460275.1 Sphingobacteriaceae bacterium
AATTGTTTTTTGCCCTGGATCAGCTTTTTTCAAATCTTCCGCCTTTGGTGGCTCTTCATCACGCACTTCGTTGTCTGGCTTCACAATTGGAGGAGGGAATTTAATCTGATCCTGCTTTGGTGGTGGCGGTTCAACTGGTGGCGGAGTTTTCACATCCGGGTCAATCGGTGGTGGCGGCTGCATCACTACCTCAGTCATTTTTTCGGCTGGAGGCTCTGGCAATATCCCTGCAATCAAAGCGTATATTTTAGGCGCTAAGAAAAGCAATATGAATATCGAAGCTGCAATAAATAATGATTTGGTTGTATTTGCATTGCTAGTTTGGCGAAGCTCGTAAGCCCCATAGCTTTTATTCTTCTTAGCAAACACAACATCAAGCCATTCCTTTCTTAATAAATCTATTTTAGATCCAAACATTGCTTAATATTTTAATTATAAATTGTTATTAGTAAATCCCACCTTGTTTCATTGCCTGAATTTCGCCTTCTTGCAAATGTGCAGGATCGTCGTCTATTGCAGGCGCACTGATATTCGTTTTTGTAATGTTTAACTCATCCATAATGTCTACAAAGTTTTTGTAAGTAGAGCCTTTGGCTGGTTTGATAATTACAATAATATCCTTACCGGTGGTTTTCTTAACATTTTCTTTATTTTTCAATAAAGATGCTCTGATGTCGACAAAGCCTTCAATAGTTGGAGTAGATTTTCCTGCCTCGCCCATGTACCAAGCAACTTTATTGTTTTTACCCAATAAAATGGTCATGGTTTGAGAAGCTCTTAGCTCCAATTTATTATCATCGTTTTTTTCATCCTTATCGGGTTTAGCAATGTCCATTGCTAATGGTTTAGACAAAGATGTAGTCAGCATAAAGAAAGTGATCAACAAGAAAGCCAAATCCACCATTGCGGTTAAATCAACTTTTGTAGATTGTTTCTTACTTCTTACTTTTCCGCCTTTTTCGCCCCCGCTGGAGGTATCTAATTCTGCCATGTTCTTATTTATTTAGCAGCACCTTCGGCTGATGTAATTAAACTAAATTTATTAACTTTTTGTTTTTGAAGCACGTCAACAATTTTTCTAACTGTTTCATACTCTTCTTCTGAATTTCCCTTAATGGTGATACGCATATCGGTATTATGTAATTCGGCTGTTGCTAAACGCGATTGCTGAATCCATTGATACAATTGACCGGTGGTGGTTGAGTCTGTTGGGATACCTGTTTGTATACCCGACTTCTCCCGTTGATCTCCATTCATGGTCAAAAACTGCTTCATACTTTGAATTGGAACTCCAAATGCAGAAACTACTGCAAAACGCTTCAATTCATCAGGAGAAAAAGTAGTGCCAAATTTCTCACCCATTTTCTGTAAAGTCAATTTTTTTACATCTTGACCAATGATCTCGAAAAAAACCTTGCCTTTACCAATGCTTAATATCCCCAAATCTTTATCTGGAACTTTAAATTGAACTGTAGACGATGGCGTTTTAATATCCAATGGATCTGGTTGGCGTGCCGTTGCTGTTAAGATAAAGAATGTCAACAACAAGAAGGACACATCACACATTGCCGTCATGTCTATAGCAGTACTCTTTCTAGGAACTTTTACTCTAGGCATAATATAAAAATTATAATATTTTAATTAATGATGTTAATTTCTCCGGTTTTCCATAAAAGCCCGGCAAAAAAAATTAAAATAATTCTTATTTATGTGTACTTGCGTAAGTTTGGATGATGCTGAAACCTGCTTCATCAATTGCATAAGTCAATTTATCGATTTTCGAAGTTAAGATGTTATACATGATAATCGCTACAGTTGAAGTACTGATACCTGTTGCTGTATTGATCAAAGCCTCAGAGATACCTGTTGCTAAAGCTGCTTGATCTGGTGCACCTGAATTGGCCAAACCACCAAATGCTTTAATCATACCTGTTACTGTACCTAATAAACCTGTTAATGTACCTACAGAAACTAATGTTGCAATTACGGTTAAGTTTTGCTCTAACATTGGCATTTCTAATGAAGTAGCTTCTTCGATATCTTTTTGGATAGCTACTACAGATTGCTCAACATCTAATCTTGAGTCAGCTTCAACTTCGCTATATTTTTTTAAACCCGATTTAATTACGTTTGCTACAGAACCTTCTTGTTTGTCGCATTCTGCTACTGCTGCTTGGATATTACCAGCGCTTAATAAACCTTGTACTTTTTTGATAAAGGCATCTAAACTTCCTTTTCCTGTTGCTTTACCAATAACGATAAGACGCTCAATTGAGAATACCATTACCATTAAAAGCATACCCATTAAGATAGGTACAATAAATCCGCCTTTAAAAGCCATACCACCATAATTACCAACTTTAGGCAAAATGTGTGTAGTGTCATCATTAAAGAAAGCCAATGATACTTTGCTATTGGTTGATGCGATTGCATCTTCAATGATAAAGTTTGATGGTTTACCTAATACAAAAATGAAAAGAGATACCCCGACAAGGATACAAATTGGAATTACAAGAGTTGCAAATAAGTTTGATGCAGAAGAGCTCTCGTTTTTAACTGTTGCTGGTTTTGGTGCGTTTGCCATTGTTTTTTGTTTTTAGTTTTAGTACTTGTTTTAAAATTTTTAAATAAAGTTTGAATATAATAATAGTTTAACACTCAACGATTAAATATCCTAATTGTTGCATCAACAAATTTATAAAATTGAAATGAATTCCAAATAAAATGTTAATTAGGTATTGCAGTTGTTACACTTCAAAAAGAAATGCAGTATGTAAAACTAAAAAGATTATCTAATCCTTTTAGACAATCTTCCGCAATTAAAGCTATTTTTTTAATCAAAACCAAATTTTAGTTAAAAAAAATCTAGGATTTATTTTTTTTAGCAACTATTGGCAGAGCTTGAAGGATCGCTTTGTCGGCAAATTCTTCAAATTGCTTAAAGTTGTCTAAAAAAGCTTGAGCCAATTCATTGGCTTTTTGATCATAATCATCTTTATTTTCCCAAGTATTTCTTGGATTTAAAATTTCTGAGGGAACATTTGGACAAGTTTTAGGCATCAGGAGTCCAAAAACAGGATGCTCCTCCATAGCTACATTGGCTAAGGTTCCGTTTAATGCATCCGAAATCATCGCTCGGGTATAACTCAACTTCATTCTTTTTCCAATTCCATAAGGCCCACCACTCCATCCTGTATTTACTAACCATACATTTACTTGATGTTTTTCCATTTTATCGCCAAGTAATTTGGCGTATTTTGCTGGATGCAGGGGCAAAAATGCTTTTCCAAAA
>CANHHZ010000223.1 GCA_947460275.1 Sphingobacteriaceae bacterium
AACTCTAAAGATGCAAAACGTTTAATCACATCCTCTTTGCTCAATTCGGCAAATTCGTCCATAATTCTTGGCATATACTGGTCAATCTGCTCAGCATTAACTTCTACGTTATGTACTTTATGCACCAAGGCAAACAATTGTTTTTCGCAAACATCAAAGCCTGTAGGCAAATCTGCTTTTGTAAACTGTTTACCTATTATTTTTTCGATTTGACGAATTTTACCAGTTTCTTTTGAGTTAATGATACAGATAGAAATACCAGTTTTACCTGCACGACCGGTACGACCGCTACGGTGGGTATAACTTTCAATTTCATCAGGTAACGAGTAATTGATTACGTGCGTTACATTGTTTACGTCGATACCACGAGCAGCAACATCGGTAGCAATTAACAATTGCATGTTACGGTCGCGGAAACGTTGCATAACTTTATCGCGTTGTTGTTGCGATAAATCGCCGTGTAACGAATCAGCATTGTAACCATCTTTGATCAAGTGCTCTGCCACATCTTGCGTATCCATTTTGGTTTTGCAAAATACAACCGCAAAAATTTCGGGGTTAAAATCTACAATTCTTTTTAAGGCAGCATATTTATCGCGGGCACGAACAATGTAATATTCGTGTTCGATGTTTACGTTACCTGCATTTTTAGTGCCCATGGTTAGTTCTACAGGGTTTTCCATGTAGTTTCTGGCAATACGACGCACTTCTGGTGGCATAGTTGCAGAAAACAACCAAGTTTTTTTATCGTCTGGGGTGGTCGATAAAATGTCGTTAATGTCTTCTTGGAAGCCCATATTTAACATTTCGTCGGCTTCATCCAATACTACATATTTAACGCTAGAAAAATCGATGGCTTTACGGCCAATGATATCTAACATACGGCCGGGCGTGGCCACTACAATTTGTACGCCATTGCGTATTTCGCGTAGTTGTTGCATAATGTTTGCGCCACCGTAAACGGCAACCACATGTGCATTAGGCGTGTTTTTAGAGAAATTCTTGATGTCGTTTGTAATCTGTAGACAAAGCTCACGCGTTGGGCACAAAATGAGTGCTTGGGGCTTATTGCTCTTAAAGTCTATTAATTCTAACAGCGGCAAACCAAATGCGGCTGTTTTTCCTGTTCCTGTTTGGGCCAAACCAACAAAGTCGTTACTACCTTCTAACAGTACAGGAATAGATTGCTCCTGAATAGGCGTAGGATTTTCAAAACCTAGCTCTTTTACGGCATTAACAACGTCATCACTTATCCCCAATTTACTAAATGGGTTTATCATTATAACATTTTTTAATTAAGCCGCAAAGATACGGTTTAATATCGGCATTTCACAGGGTTGCAGTCCATTAGTTTTTGGAGGACTGTTTAGCCTAAAATATTGATAAATAAGATTTTACAATTTTTGACGGCTTACCTTAACCTGTCTGCAGCTTTAATTAGCTTTTCGTCGTTGTTTATACCCCTAATGGCTAAAATACAAAACAGTACCCCAATAATTGGTAAAAACATCCCCACTTTATAGTTGGCGCTTTCTAAACCTCCGGGTATGGCTTTGGAGGCTTGACTACTTAAAAATGACAAGGCAATAATTAAAATCGAGGTCATCCTAGCAATTAATTTTTGGCGATTTCGGTTGCTGAAATTAAAAATGTTGACCACACTGATCACCGCTGCTGCAATTACGCAAATCAAAAGGGGAGTAGATGATTTGATCAAATTGCTCTGATTACCAATTTTTTGATACAAACCACTGGCAAGCACCTGATACTCGGCAGTCCCAATAGTGGCTGTAACCATAGGGATAAACAATAAACAGCTCACGGTAATAGCGGCCAACAAAAGCCATATCGATTGAATTCTTTGGATCATGGTGTAAAAATTTTAACAAACTTAGCAAAAGTAACACCTAAAAAGCAAGTTTAAAAAGGGTTGTTGACCATAAAACTGAAAATAAAATGAAATACAACCTCATAAGCATCTTCAAATGCATATAAAAAAAGTATTTTTGCCTTTGTTAATGAGCAATAGATATTTTACAGAACTCAGTTACGATGGCACAACATTTCATGGGTGGCAAACACAGCCCAACGGAATAACCGTACAAGAATGTTTGGAGCAGGCGCTAAGTATTTGTTTTAGGCAAAAAATTGAAACCCTAGGCTGCGGCCGAACAGATGCGGGTGTGCACGCCACGCAGTTTTATGCGCACTTTGAGGTGGCCGAACTCGAAGAATCTGAAGTTGTAAATGCGGTAACTAGCGTTAACGCACTTTTGCCCTATACTATTGCTATTAAAAATATTTTTGCTGTAGCAGCTCATGCACATGCCCGTTTTGATGCCACAGCTCGTGCTTACCAATATCATTTACATTTCGAAAAAGATCCGTTTAAAATTAATCGTTCTTGGTTGTTTAAAGGAGATTTAAATTTGGTAGAAATGAATAAAGCAGCAGCTTTTTTGTTAAGTTATACCGATTTTTCGTGCTTCAGCAAATCTAACACCCAAACTTTTACCAATAACTGTAAAATTAGCGAAGCCTATTTTAAATCCGAAAATGGGAGTTTAGTGTTTACCATCAAGGCCGATCGTTTTTTAAGGAACATGGTACGTGCTATTGTAGGTACATTGGTTTTAGTGGGTAAAGGTAACATTACCGCCGAAGAAGTTAAAAATATCATCGCAAGTAAAAATAGAAGCAATGCCGGACAATCGGTACCTGCTCATGGTTTATATCTTATGGAAGTTAGTTATCCCTATGTAGATAAGGCCAAGTTTAAAGAAAATAAAAATGTCTAAGATAACAGGTGATGCGTTTAATGTTGGGCTACTTAAAAGGGTGTTCCAGTATGTAAAACCCTACCGAAACACTTTTGTTTGGTCGGTGGTCTTAACTTTGCTGTTGGCAGTTCTTGCACCTGTTAGACCTTTTTTAATTGGTTATACATTGGATGAGTTTATCTTGAAGGGTAATTTTAACGGCTTGGTAAAAATTACCATTTTAATGGTGGTATTGCTCATCTTTCAAAGTATTTTTCAGTACAGCCAAACCCTGTTAACCAATACTTTGGGACAGTCGGCCATCAAAGATTTACGTATCAATGTGTTCAATCACATTACCAAATTAAGGTTAAGGTTCTTCGACCAAACACCAATTGGCCAATTGATTACCCGCACAGTTTCTGACTTAGAAACGATTGCCGATATTTTTTCGGAAGGACTAATTGCTATGGTGGGCGATTTGTTACAGGTAATTGTAATTGTGGTTTGCATGCTTTGGATAGA
>CANHHZ010000224.1 GCA_947460275.1 Sphingobacteriaceae bacterium
CTTGTTTTTCTATGCATTGTTTTAGGTGGTATTTACAAAAAAATAGATGTTTTTGATGCTTTTATTGACGGAGCCAAAAACGGATTTGAAACAGCTGTAAAAATCATACCTTATCTAGTTGGAATGCTGGTAGCGATAAGCCTTTTGCGTACTAGCGGAACTTTTGATGTAGTCATTTTAGGGATTAAAAATATATTTGTGTTTGTGGGGACCGATACTCGATTTGTTGAAGCCTTACCCACCGCCTTAATTAGACCATTAAGCGGCGGTGCAGCAAGAGGAATGATGGTTGATACCATGACTGCTTACGGCGCAGATTCATTTGCAAGTAAATTATCTGGCATTTTTCAAGGCGCATCAGATACTACATTTTATGTAATAGCCGTTTATTTTGGCTCGGTAAATATCAAAAATACGAGGTATGCAGTTGGCTCAATGTTACTGGCAGATTTAGTAGGCGTGTGTACCGCTATTCTTTTGGCCTACCTGTTTTTTGGGCAATCATTATAATTAACCTACGTTAAGCATATTAGAATAGCCTTTGGCTATAAGTCGGTTTTTCGAGGGCAAAAAAACTTCACATTGTAAATTGATGATTGTTTTACCCTGCTTAACAATAGTTGCTTTTGCTGTAATGTTATCTCCTTCTTGGGCAGGTGCAAAATAATCAATATTGTTATTTACCGTAGTATAACGATGACTTAACCCCAACATAAAAACTGTTGCACCAATTAAATCGTCTATAATACCAGCTGTAATTCCTCCATGAAGCATTCCATACGGATTGGTCATTTCTTTTCTCACCAAATAACTACAATGAAGCTCGCCCTTTTCGGCATAAATTACCGTAGGTTTTAGCCAATTCATATAATGTGATGGGGATTGATTTACTTCCTTGCCAATAAAAGATTTAAAAAATTGCAGACGTTGTTGTGCTTCATTTGGAGTTTCCATATTTAACAAATTAAGCCAATTTAAACAACATTTGAAACAATTGACAGGAACAAAAGGATTTTGGGTGAATTATTCCCTTTCATTGACAAGGTGTATGCTATTACAAAAAATCAATTGAAAATGATTTTTTTGCCCTTTTTTGGAAATTTATGGGGTAAATGTATTCATATATCTAAACTAATTCGGTTTTTTAATCAACTGAGAGCCATCACCAATTTTTACAATGTAACTCGTCAGATCAAGTCCAAATTCTTGTTTATATAGCACTGTCAATTCTTTTGTAAGCTCCTCAATGGCATCTTCTTTCACCAAGTTTATGGTACAACCACCAAAGCCACCCCCCATCATTCTAGCGCCAAGTACTGCTCTGTTAGGTTTAACAGCGTCTACCAAAAAATCTAACTCCTGGCAACTCACTTCATAAACTTTGCTTAAGCCTTCATGTGTTTCATACATGCGCTTACCTAAAGATTTTAAATTGTTGTTCTTTAAATCAGTACAAGCCAATTGTACGCGTTCTATTTCTTCTACAACAAACTTACACTTGTTATAAATCGCTAAATCTTTGGTCTTTACGCATTCATCCAACATCTGTAAATTTGCGTCTCTAAGGCTATTCACACCTGCATATTTTTCATGTATCAAAGCCACTCCTTTCAAGCAGGCTTCCCTCCTGTCATTATATGCCGAATTAGCGAGATTATGTTTTACGTTGCTATTAAAAAGTACAAATTTGTATCCTTCTATATTTACTGGAACATAAGTATAGGCTAAGGTTTTGCAATCCAATCTTATAGCATGGTCTTTTTTACCAAACATAGAGGCAAACTGATCCATAATACCACACATTACACCAATAAAATTGTGCTCTGCTTTTTGAGAAATTTGCACCATTTTTAACTTTTCAAGTTTTAGCTTAAAAATTTCATTGAGTGCATAAGTTGTGGCACATGCTAAAGCTGCCGAAGAAGATAAACCGGCCCCATCTGGTACATCACCGTCCAAAACAAGATTAAAACCCGAAAAAGATAAACCAAGTTTTTGTAATTCGTGTACTACACCCAAAATATAACTTGCCCATTGTTTTTCGGCAGGTTTTATGGCTGAAAGATGTGTGCTAAAGCTTTCCTTATATTTTATTGAATACAAATGTACTTCCTGATCATTTCTTTTGTCGATAGCCACTAAAATAACTTTATCAATTGATGCAGGCAAAACAAATCCCTCATTATAATCGGTATGCTCACCTATAATATTTATACGACCCGGTGAACTGAAAATTGTCGGTGATGTACCAAAGCGTGTTTTAAATTCAAGTTCGATTTGATTGGTATCCATGATATGTTTATTGATGGTTATATGAGATGCGCATTGGTAATTAAACTATACTATTTGTCAGAAAAAGTTTTGAATAGCGTACTAAATATTTTATAAAATCAAATGCAAGCTAATTAATTTTCGAGTAAAAACCTCTGTTTAATCAATTAAATCAACAAAAAGGAGGATTTGTTTTAAAAATCATTAAGTCTAGGATCGTCTAAACATTTCTTGGTTATAATTGTTATCTGAGAAACATAAAACATTTTAACATGAAAAAATTAGGTTACACTGCAATGATTATGCTAACTGCATTGGCTTTTGAAGCGTGCAATAGCAACAACACAAAAGATGCCAAAGAAACGGCAGACAGTTTAAATAAAACTAAGGATACCCTGAGCACAATGGGCGCATCAGGCAAAATGGGAGTAGTAAAAGAAGATGCAGATTTTGCCACAAATGCAGCTATCAGCGGATTATCAGAAGTAGAATTTAGTAAATTGGCGGTAGCTAAGACTACCAATATACAACTCAAATCTTTTGCAAATATGATGATTAACGACCATGGAAAAGTTAACGAAGAACTCAGAACTATTGCCCTATCCAAAAACATTTCGCTGCCAAGTGTTATGGATGATGACCATCAAAAACAATGGAATGACCTAAACATGAAAAAAGGAATAGATTTTGATAAAAAGTATGCTGATTTAATGGTGAATGATCATGAAAAAGCATTTGATTTGATGGAAAAACATGCAAAAAATGGGGTAGATCCCGAACTCAAAGCCTTAGCAGCTAAAGCAGCGCCAATTGTAAAATCACATTTGGAAAATATCAAGAAAATTAAAAGTGAGTTAAAATAATATAGTGAGTTTTTTAAAAAAAAGAGCCGTTTAATTTAGTTTAAACGGCTCTTTTATAATTTATTTTGCGGAGAGGGCGGGATTCGAACCCGCGGTACCGTTACCAGTACGACAGTTTAGCAAACTGTTCCTTTCGGC
>CANHHZ010000225.1 GCA_947460275.1 Sphingobacteriaceae bacterium
GTGGTGGAGATTCTGCTGCGGCTATTGCTAAATTTGGCTTAGAAAATGAGGTTAGTTACGTGTCTACAGGTGGTGGCGCATTGTTAGAATATATGGAAGGTAAAGAGTTACCAGGAGTAAAAGCGATACAAAGCTAACCTAAAACTCAAATCATCCGTTTAAAAAGGCGGCAGTGCAATTTGCGCTGCCGCCTTTTTTATGCTCTTTTTTTTATTGTTTTTATTTCTAAAAACAATGCTTTTGATAATGTTGAAAACTTTTTGTGGTAAGAAGTGGTAAATTGTGGTAAAAGTGTTTTAATTTTACGCTATATAAAAAGCACAAGTGGTAAATGACACAGTTATTAGGAGAATTTGATTGTAAGTTAGACGCGAAAGGACGCTTGATGGTGCCTTCGAGTTTGAAAAAGCAATTGCCTAGTGTAGAGCAAGATGGCTTAGTTATCAACCGTGGTTTTGAAAAGCATTTGGTGATTTATCCTAAAAAAGTATGGCAAGAAATCGTTGCCGAATTAAGTAAGTTAAATCAGTACGAGAAAAAAACCCGAGAGTTTATTCGCTTTTTTACTCGTGGCGCTTCAGAGTTGACATTAGATGCTTCGGGTAGGGTGCTGTTGCCAAAATCATTATTAGAATTTGCAGGAATAAACGGAGAAGTGGTTTTGGCTTGTCAGTTTGATAAGATTGAGGTTTGGGCTAAAGACGCTTACGATAGTTTATTAGATAATGAGCCAGAAAATTTTGCAAATCTTGCCGAAGAAGTAATGGGTGGAAAAAACAGGAGGGATGAAGATGGAAAATAGCTATCATGTGCCTGTAATGTTAAGTGAGTGTATAGAGGGTTTGAATATCAATCCTTCTGGTGTGTATGTAGATGTTACTTTTGGTGGTGGTGGTCATAGTCGTGAAATTTTAAAAAAATTAGATAAAAATGGTGTGCTCATCGCTTTCGATCAGGATCCAGATGCGCAGCAAAATAAAATAAATGATTCGAGATTTCTATTTGTGGATCAAAATTTCAGTTTCCTAAAAAACAATTTACGTCTGTTGGGTTATAAGCAGGTGGATGGTATTTTGGCTGATTTAGGTGTTTCTTCACATCAGTTCAATGAGCCTGCTCGTGGTTTTTCTACTCGCTTCGAAGCTGATTTAGATATGCGTATGGATAAGCAACGTAGTCTTACGGCCTCAAATGTGCTCAATACCTATTCAGAAGATAAACTACATAAAATATTTGGTATTTACGGCGAGGTTAAAAACGCAAAATCTTTAGCGCATGCAGTGGTTACAGGACGGATGGATAATCCAATTGTTAGCCTGGCCGATTTTAAAAAAGTTATTACAGCTCAAATTCCAAAAGGAAAAGAGAATAAATACATGGCGCAAGTTTTTCAGGCGCTGCGCATAGAGGTTAATGCCGAAATTGATGCTCTAGAAAGTTTTTTGTTGCAAGCTCCAGATGTTTTGAAGCCTGGAGGTCGATTGGTAGTAATGTCTTATCATTCTTTAGAAGATAGGCCAGTTAAAAATTTTATAGCTA
Organism: Sphingobacteriaceae bacterium; assembly: GCA_947460275.1. Taxonomy (GTDB): domain Bacteria; phylum Bacteroidota; class Bacteroidia; order Sphingobacteriales; family Sphingobacteriaceae; genus Pedobacter. The sequence goes on from CANHHZ010000225.1 coordinate 1,540, forward strand.
AAGGAAAATTTAAAGGTGAGGTTGAAAAAGACTTTTTTGGAAATGAACAAAAGCCATTTAAGGTAATTACGCGTAAAGCGATTATGGCGAGTGAAATAGAGTTGACCACTAACAGTCGTGCTAGGAGCGCGAAATTAAGGATTGGAGAAAAATTATGAACAACCAATTCAAAAACATAGCACAAGAAACCCCTCAAGAAGATGTGATGGTTAAAGAGGAGTTGGAAGCAACAAAACCCCAAACAGCTAACATTGAAATAAAAGAAGGAAGTACTACCGCTTTTCTAAGAAAATTATTCACCGAAGGGGTAATTACCAAAGAAACGGCAACTGATATCCTACCATTTATTATTTTTTTATGTGTTTTAGTGATGCTCTATATAGCAAATAGTCATATGGCTATAAAAAATATCAGAAAAATAGGAGGTTTAAGTAAGGATGTGAAAGAACTGAGTTGGGAATACAAATCGCTTAAAGCCGAGTTGATGTTTAAAAGCAAACCCACAGAAGTAGCAAAACGAGTTGATACCTTAGGAATTAAAGAACTAATTGAGCCACCAAAAAAACTTATTGTCGAAAAATAATGAGCATTAGAGCAAACATATTATTCCGTGTATACATTGCCTTCGGGTTGATTGTATTATTTGCGTTAGCGGTGTTAATCAGATTGGCAGACGTACAATACGTTCAAGGCAAGAAATGGAAGAAAATGGCTGCTCGTAATCTTACCAAAGAAGTTAAAATAGAGGCGGTACGAGGTAATATTTATGCAAACGACGGAAGCTTACTAGCCACTTCTATTCCTGAATACGAGTTACACATGGATTTGTTTGCTGGGGGTATTGTGGATGATAAAGTATTCAATACTAAGGTAGATTCTTTAGCTATGAAGTTATCCTCTTTTTTTGGTGATAAAAGCGCAAAAGAGTATTCTCGTTATTTGCGGAAGGGAAGACAAGATAGTGCACGTTATTTGCTCATTAAACGAAATGTTTCTTATGAAGATTTAAAAATAATTAGAACTTTTCCTATCTACAATATAGGATTAATTTCTGGTGGTTTAAATCCTGTTTCTCATAATAAACGGATTCTACCTTTTAGATCTTTAGCGGCCAGAACCATTGGATATAAAAACGAAAACGTAAAAAATGGAGTTGGTTTAGAAGGTGCTTACAGTGCCTATATTAATGGTGTAAGCGGTAGACAAATGATGCAGCGAATAGGTGGGAATGCATTTATTCCGGTAAACAGAGATGCAGAGATAGCCCCAAAAGATGGAGCAGATATTATTTCAACCATAGACATTAATATGCAAGACTTTGCACAAAATGCTTTGGAAAAACAATTGATCAAGAGCCAAGCGCACCATGGTGCGGTAATTATAATGGAAGTTGCTACTGGCGAAGTGAGGGCTGTTGCTAATTTTTCTAAAGTAGAAGATGGTGTTTATAAAGAAACTTTCAATTACGCAATTGCTGGTAACCAAGATCCAGGGTCAACTTTTAAGCTGGCATCGTATATGGCTTTATTGGAAGATAAGCTGGTTGATACCAATACAATGATAGAAACGGGCAACTACCAAATACCAGGTCATACCATCAAAGATTCTCATGGTAGTATTGGCACGGTAACCGTAAAAAAAGCCTTTGAGCAATCTTCAAATGCTGCAATTGCTAAATTGATCAATGTAAATTATAGGGATAATCAATTCAAATTTACAAATCATTTGTA
>CANHHZ010000226.1 GCA_947460275.1 Sphingobacteriaceae bacterium
ATGTATTCGTTTTGAGCAGAAAGATTAGAGGAGAAAATCAGGCCCAAGGTGGCAAGTAAAAGTAGTTTCTTCATAGGTAATAAATAACCTTTAAAAGTAGTTATTTTATGCAAGAAACAAAGATTTGTGAAAAGATAAAAGCCACGTTTTTGGTGGCTTTTATCTTTAAAATTCTTTTTTTGCGGCAATTAAAGTGTTCTTTAACAAAGAGGCAATGGTCATTGGACCAACCCCACCCGGAACCGGTGTAATGTATGCGGCTTTTTTTGCTACTTCTTCAAAATTTACATCACCTATTAGTTTATAGCCTTTCGGTAAAGAGGCATCTTCAACTCGATTAATGCCAACATCGATGATTACTGCTCCTTCTTTCACCATATCAGCAGTTACGAAATTTGGTTTACCAATAGCTGCTATAATAATATCTGCATTTAAGGTGTGCGTTTTTAAATTTTGGGTATGACTGTGGCAAAGCGTCACGGTGCAATTACCTAAATTGGTGTTTTTTGCCATTAAAATACTCATAGGGGAGCCTACAATGTGGCTTCTTCCAATTACCACACAATGTTTTCCGTCTGTAGGAATATTGTATCTCTCTAATAATTGTACAATTCCAAATGGTGTGGCGCTTACATAGGTTGGTAAGTTTAACACCAATCGCCCAACGTTTATAGGATGAAAACCATCCACGTCTTTACTAGGTTTAATGGCTTCGATAATTTTTTGTTCGGATATATGTCTAGGCAAGGGTAATTGAACGATGTATCCGTCGATATCATCATTTTGGTTGAGTTCGTCTATTTTAGCGAGTAATTTTTGTTCAGAGATGTAGGCTTCAAATTTAATGAGAGTGGATTTGAAACCAACATTTTCGCAGGCTTTTACTTTACTTTTAACATAAGTTTGAGATGCCGGATCATCACCCACCAAAATAGCCGCTAAGTGAGGTTGTTTTTTTCCTTTGGTAATTAATTCTTTTACTTCAGCAGCAATTTCTGATTGTAATTGGAGTGATATTTTTTTTCCGTCGATTAAGACCATAAGTTTAGAAAGAAGTTTGGTTATGAAATTTTGGAAAGTTTTTTATTTATGAAATAGCCATGTGCTGCGCGCACAAGCACAAATGAAGATAAATGGCGTATAACATATGACAACTAAAAAAATAATAAATATCTACATATGAAATTTGCATGGCAAACTCTATAAACTTTTAATCTCTCAAAACTAAAATTTAGGCATCCCTGGTATGTTAGGCATGTTTTTCATTAATTTGGCCATCTGATTTTTATCTCCCATCATGCGCATCATTTTCCGAGTGTCTTCAAATTGTTTCAATAATTTATTGACTTCCTGAATGCTTTGTCCGCTGCCTTTAGCAATTCGTTGACGACGAGAACCATTAATCAAATCTGGATTAGTGCGTTCTTTTGGAGTCATAGAGCCAATAATAGCCTCAATACCTTTAAAAGCATCATCGTTTATTTCCGCATCTTTCATGGCTTTTCCAACTCCGGGAATCATACTCACCAAATCTTTTAGATTTCCCATTTTTTTAATTTGTTGAAGTTGGCCTAAGAAATCATTAAAATCAAATTGATTTTTGGCAATTTTTTTCGATAGTTTTCTGGCTTCTTCTTCGTTAAATTGTTCTTGAGCACGCTCAACTAAACTGATAACGTCACCCATCCCTAAGATACGGTCGGACATACGCTCTGGATAAAAAACATCCAAAGCTTCCATTTTTTCACCGGTACCAATAAATTTAATTGGTTTATTTACAACCGATTTGATAGATAAAGCAGCTCCACCTCTTGTATCACCATCTAATTTAGTTAAAACAACGCCATCAAAATCTAAACGGTCATTAAATGCTTTTGCTGTATTCACGGCATCTTGCCCAGTCATAGAGTCAACCACAAACAAAATTTCATTTGGCTTAATGGCTGCTTTTAATTCAGCAATTTCGTTCATCATTTGCTCATCCACTGCCAAACGACCCGCCGTATCAATTAATACAACGCTGTTTCCGTTTTCTTTGGCCTGTTTAATGGCTGCTTCGGCAATATTAATAGGATTTTTTTCTTCTTTATTTGAAAAAACATCAACTCCAATTTGTTCTCCTAAAACGTGTAATTGATCAATAGCTGCTGGTCTGTAAACATCGCAAGCTACTAATAATGGTTTTTTACCTTTTTTGGTTTTTAAGAAGTTGGCTAATTTACCTGTAAAGGTTGTTTTACCCGACCCTTGTAAACCGCTCATTAAAATAATGGTAGGATTTCCTCCAAGAAAAATTTCTTCTTTTTGTCCTCCCATCAATAAGGTTAATTCGTCATGAGTGATTTTTACCAATAACTGACTAGGAGAAATAGCTGTTAATACATTTTGACCCAATGCTTTTTCTTTAACCGTGTCTGTAAATGTTTTAGCAACCTTGTAATTAACATCGGCATCTAATAAAGCTTTACGAACTTCTTTTAATGTTTCGGCAACGTTAATTTCGGTTATTTTTCCTTGACCTTTTAGTGTTTTTAAGGCTCTCTCTAGTTTATCGGATAAATTCTCAAACATGTTTAATAATTTTAAGGCTGCAAAGATAAGATATATTTAGCGAATTTTTGACGACACTGGTGGTTTAATTATTATAAACGCGAATCGGGTATGGTTATCTTTTTTAGATTGATGTTCGAAATTAATTGTAATCCTTGCGCATGATAGTTAACGATGTAAGGTAATTAACACTAAGGTGTTAAAAAAACAAAATTGTTTTTAACTTCGCTGCATCAATTAAACTTATCAAACTGTAACTAATTTAATTTTTATGCTTAAAAAAGCTCTTTTTGTCCTCTTTTTTATATCTATCTGCAATTGGATGCTCGCTCAAACCAAAGGTATGATTTATGAACCAGCTACAGGAGCAAGTGCAGCTGTGTTAGATCCAAATGGAGATGGTTATGTGTCGCAAACTTCAGCCGGATTCGTTTCCGACGATCAATTAGAAAGTGAAATACCTTACACCTCATTGGTTTTTCCGGGATCTGAACCAACGTCTGATTTAGATAATGCCCCAAATTGTGGATTTACTGATTTTGCAGATCAGGGAGATAGAGATCCGGCTCAAAAATATTTATCGCCAGCAGGTAATTGGTTATTCCGTTTAAGAATGGGAGGAACTGCACCAAACGCAAAAAGTTATTCGGTATTAATTGATACAGATGGAAAATTTGGAAATACAGGTGCTAATGCTG
>CANHHZ010000227.1 GCA_947460275.1 Sphingobacteriaceae bacterium
GCCTCAGGCAAATCTTTTACTTTTCCATTGTTTACTTTTTCGTTGTACACATTGGCAATTAAAGGTAAGCCTCTAACTCCATAGACAAATGCAGGCGGTGTTCTTTTGAATAATACCACCGATTGATTGGGATCCCAAATGTACACATTGGCAGAACCATTGTACACAATGTCCAAGTCGCCATCCAAATCCATATCGGCTACCGCGGTCGGTCCATTATCTCCTGCTGCTGCACCTGAACCCGCGATGGTATTTAAGTCTTTTAGGATGGACATCGTACCAGCAGCTAAATTGATGCTGTACACACGAGAACCATATACTAACTCTTTCCCAGGATTGGACGCAATAATATCAACCAACACCACATCAATAGCAGTTCCTGTTGCCCCAGATGTAGCTCCAATATAATTCAGAGCCGTACCTGCCACTCTTTTGACCAAAGCACCATTCACGATTCCAAAAACATCCGAACCTAATACAATTTCGGCTGTTCCGTCTTGGTCGATATCTACGATATAAGGAGTAACATTAGATGTATATTGAGAAGCTGTGGTAGATTTGAACAAGAAATTGGTTTCAGTACCACCAACATTATTGAAAATATAAACAAATCCTGCGGAGTTTACCATGACTACTTCAGGTGCAGAAGTAGCTGCCCCAATAATATTGGCAATAGCAGGCTGCACTGAACGAGCGTTAGAGGTGGCAATAACATAGTTTTTTGTTGCTGTCGTTTTATTAGCACCATTCCCTTTGTAAACAAAATAACCTGAATTGTCTGAAGCAGGCACCAACAATTCTGAAATACCGTCACCGTTTAAATCCGCTGCAGTTGGCGTTCCTCCATTCCAAATTCCTACACTAGTTTGAAATTTTTCTGCCACACCCCAAACTGGCGCAGGTGTCGCATTATAAGGCGCAAAGCAATTGGTGTTGGATTGTGCGTTTACAGTGGTATTCGTGCCCAACAATAAAAATCCTAAAGCAAATATTGCCATCAAATTTTTAAGGAAACCATTGCTGGTTTTGAAATTAGGGTTTTGAGAACGGTTAGAAGCCACTAAACTAGCAATGCCATTTGGTAAAATTGTACGCATAGCGATATATCTTGGTGTTTTTGAGAATTTGAGAGGAAAATTCGAAGGTTTAAACATATATGTTTTTACTTATATTTTATGGTTTAAAACCATTTTTACGGCGTTTTTTAATTATATTTACTTCTTAATCAACATTATTTTGTTTTAAAAAAATGTTGTGACACTTAATTTTTACGTGGGGGTGCGAAATTAAAAATCTAATTTTACAAACAGCTAAATTATAACCGAAAAGGAGTCCAATTTTAAGTTTGTGAACTCAAATCATAAAAAATTGAAAAAAAATACCGATTTTTAAAAAATGGAACTGACGAATTTTTTATGGGTTTGCAATGATAAAAAGGGTATTTTCCTCAAGATGTTGCCGCCGCACCTAAAAAACAACAAAAGGAAAACTAAAAAAACCGTCAGTCTTAACTAAATGAAGTGTTGCCAATGGTTTTATCACTTTAAGTGTAAAAATGTAGAATAGCTTAAACAATTATGATTTTTTATTTGTCTCTTTTCACGCTCATCATTACCCTTGCTGTAACTTTTCACAATTACCGGAACAATAAAAACAGTTTATTTATTGCAGGTTATCTTATTCCGCTTTGCTTATACACCATGCTCCATTACTTTTTATTTGGCAGTAATTCAATCATGGGGGTTGCCATTTTGTTTAAACACTTTTCTCCATTTTTTTATTTACCAGGAGCTATGCTTTACCTGTACATCAGAGGCACCCTAAAAAATGAATGGATTTTTACTCCAAAAGACCTTTGGCATTTTTTACCTTTTTGCATCGGGCTTTTAAATGTTTCTCCCTATTATTTTGTTTCCTTTGGCATAAAGATAGACTTAGCGCAGCAGTTGCTTCGCTCGAGCAATTTTAGCCATGAAGCATACAACAACTTAATTTATCCTTTTTACGTGAGTACTCTAATTAGATGTGTACTGTTTATGGCTTATGTGTGTGCTGGTCTATTTTTACTGTATCAGTACTGGAAAAAAACCTATATGCAGCTTATTGATCTCAACAAAAAAAACCTCTTCAAATGGCTTGTGTTTTTAAACAGTAGTGCGCTTATTTTAGCCATATGTTTTATCATTTTAACTTTCTCTATTTATGCGGACACAACCGTTGACAAGTCCTATATCAACAATTATGATTACACCATGCTTGCGGGTTTCATCTTTTTTTTAATTCCGATGGTGATGATATTTTACCCACAAGTGGTTTACGGCGTTCCTATTTCTATTGGGCATGAAGCACAAAAAAGTAAGTTGGAAAAAGACAGAATTGCCCATCAAGACCACAATACTTCTGCTCTGGCTACACGCATACTAGCCTATTTCGAAACAAGAAAACCCTATTTAAACAAAAATTTTAGTTTGGATGAGCTTGCCCTAGACCTAGCCGTACCCAAACATCAGCTATATACTTGTTTAAACAATCAAATAGGTAAAAAATTTACGCAATTGAGAACAAGTTTCAGAGTTGAGGATGCCAAAAAATTACTTTTATCAAGTGAAGTTGATTCCGTTTCTTTAGAAAGAATTTGGAAGAAATCAGGTTTTTCTTCTAAAACTAATTTTTTTACTACTTTTAAAGAAGAAACAGGATTAACCCCTATTGAGTTTATTCAACAGCAAAAATCAAGCTAAAAACTATGGTTTATTACTTTTCTTTGTTAATGCTCACGCTTTGTATTGTACTTTTCACTTTTAATTCAAAAATTAACAGAAGTATTTTATATCTCCTTGGCTTTTTAATTCCAGTAGCTATCTACGGCATTTTCCACCATCTGGTTTTTTTTAACAATTCTGCTTTTAAATTGGCATTTATTAATGTACAATCGCTACCCCTCTATTATCTTGCTGCACCCATGATTTACTTTTATGTAAGGGGTACCTTAAAAGACAATCATCGCTTGTCAAAAAAAGATTTTTTTCATTTTTTACCCGCCCTTATTGGATTGGTTTCTGTTTTACCCTATCTGTTTAAAAGCTTTGAGTATAAAGTTGCTGTTGCCCAACAATTTATTGATGACCCAAACAGCATAAAAACGATACAAGCCCATTGGTTTTATCCTAATTATGTAAATGTACTTGCCCGCCCGCTCCAATTGCTAAGTTACAGTGTGGCCTGTTTAGTAA
>CANHHZ010000228.1 GCA_947460275.1 Sphingobacteriaceae bacterium
ATAAAAAAGGGTGCCATCGGCCAATAACAAAATTGCAGGTAACTTGGTGTAGTTAGTCATTTGTTTTACAATAAGAATTTAAGGAAAAAGAAAAAAATGAATGGTTTTTTGTTACGGATATACCGTTTTTAATGCCACAAAAGAAAGTCTGATTGAATTTATTCATTTCAGGATACAAAGCTAACTTTTTCCATTAATTTTTCCATATTTTTTTTGAAAAATGTAGTGTTTAATGCGTCGTTTGATTTGCATCGCCAATGCTGCTTGGTTTACGAAAAGATTGCTGATGCTTTTGGCTTGTGCTCTTTAATGCTTATTCTTTGTTCTTTTACATAAATAAAACCTAATTTTGTACAAAACATACAAACATGTCTGTAAATAAAGAGATAAAGCGAATTACTACGCATATTTTGCAAGAGATGAAGCAACGTGGCGAAAAAATTGCCATGCTTACTGCTTATGACTATTCGATGGCTACCATTTTAGATGATGCTGGCCTCGATGTTTTATTGGTTGGCGACTCAGCTTCAAATGTAATGGCAGGTCATGAAACCACTTTGCCTATTACGCTCGATCAAATGATTTACCATGCACAAGGTGTGGTGCGTGGTGCCAAGCGTGCTTTTGTCGTAGTAGATTTGCCTTTTGGTACTTACCAAGGAAATTCGAAAGAAGCCTTAAATTCGGCCATTCGCATCATGAAAGAATCTGGTGCACATGGGGTAAAGTTAGAAGGCGGTGCCGAAGTTGTAGAATCAATACAACGGATTATTACTGCAGGAATTCCTGTGATGGGGCATTTAGGTTTAACACCCCAATCGATTTATAAATTTGGAACCTACACGGTACGTGCCAAAGATGAAGAAGAAGCCAATAAACTTAAATCGGATGTGATTGCTTTGCAAGAAGCGGGTTGTTTTGCGGTGGTGTTAGAGAAAATTCCTGCCAAGTTGGCCAAAGAAGTAACCAAAAGCATACATATACCTACCATTGGTATTGGTGCTGGTGCAGATTGCGACGGACAAGTATTGGTGGTAAACGACATGATAGGGCTAACTAAAGGTTTTAGACCACGATTTTTGCGTCAATATTTAGATTTATACGAAGGAATTTTAGGCGCTGCACAAGCCTACATCAAGGATGTGAAAGCCAACGATTTCCCGAATGAGAAAGAACAATATTAAACCCCAAACCCCTGAAGGAGGGTTAAATTTGGGAAATAAATTAAACGATAAATAATGCCCCTTTAGGGGTTTGGGGTATGCCAATTACCGAAGCTGATATTTTATACGAAGACAACCATTTGATTGCCATTAGCAAACGTGCTGGCGACATTGTACAGGTTGATGAAACCAACGACGAGCCATTGGACGAAATGGTAAAGAAATATATCGTTGCCAAATACAATAAACCCAACACTGCTTTTTTAGGTGTGGTGCATCGCTTGGATAGGCCTGTAAGTGGGGTAATTTTGTTTGCCAAAACAAGTAAGGCGCTCGAACGAATGAATGCTGTTTTCAAAAACCGCGAAGTACGCAAAACCTATTTTGCAGTAGTGCGCAAAAAACCAGCACAAATAGCGGGCAACTTGGTGCACTTTTTAATTAAAAACCCAAGCAAAAATGTGGTTACCGCCTACGATAAGGAAGTGCCAGGCAGTCAGCGTTCAGAGTTAAATTATAAGCTTATTGGTGAGTTGGATGGCTATTATTTGTTGCAGGTTAATCCTATTACAGGGCGTTCGCACCAAATTAGAGTACAACTTTCTACGCTAAATTGCCCAATCGTTGGCGACAATAAATACGGTTATCCACGTGGGAGTAGAAAAGGTAGCATTTGCTTGCACGCTAGGCAGTTAGAATTTATTCACCCTGTGAAAAAAGAGCCCGTTAAAATTTTTGCCCGCTTGCCTGTTGATGGTTTTTGGGAAAAATTTGAAGGTTTTAAAGTAACTTAACGCCAGTTAGCCTGCCAATGATACCCCGATATAACTGCCTATGGCATAAGTAATAGCTGCGGCCAATAAGCCAAAAATAACTTGTCTAAAACCCGAAAACCAAATGCTTTTATTGGTAAAAAGCGTAATGCTTGAGCCAATTAAAAACAAGCCCAGTGCACTTAAAGATGCGCTAAACAATACCGCTTTAAAACCGCCTACAAAGAAAAACGGCATTACAGGAATAATGGCGCCAAAAGCAAAGAAGAAAAAAGAAGCCAAAGCGGCTTCCATGGCCGAACCTTTTAAATCTTCGGGATTGATGCCTAACTCTTCTTTTACTAAAACTTCGTGTGCATGGTCTTTGTTACTGATAATTTGTTTGGCCATTTCCATAGCTTGTGCTTCAGGAATACCTTTGGTCATATAAATTAAGGTCAATTCTTTTTCTTCGCCTTCTGGATTGGTTTCTAACTCTTCCATCTCCAGTTGCATTTGATTTTCGTAAAGCTCTTGCGAACTTTTCACCGAAATCCATTCGCCCAAGGCCATAGATAAGGCACCCGCTAAAAGTCCGGCTAAGCCAGTAAGCAACACTTCTTTTTGTCCGCTGGTTGCGCCTGCAATGCCCATTACCAAACTAAAGTTCGACACCAATCCATCGTTACCACCCAATACTGCAGCTCTTAAGGCATTGCCGCCAACAGAGCGGTGTCTTTTTTCGAAACGTGCTAAATTACCGCCCGAAACGTTTTTGTTGTGGTTTAATATATTTTTTAAGATGGCTACATGCGCCGTATCAGAAATAGAACTTGCGGTATTTGTAGTCTTGCGGGCATTAATTACCGAGTTGGCGATACGTTTTTCGGTGTCTAACAACACACCTAGCACATAATCGTAACCAAAAACCTGACCAATTAATTTAAGGATTTTGGCCTTGTTAGATGGTTTGGGCAATTGAGCTAGCGGCAAATTTCTACTGTTGGCAAACGCAACCGCATGGCTGTATTCTATTTCGCTCATTTGTCTAAATACGTGGGCTACATTTTCATCAGCTTCGTGCGCTGCCAACAATTGATATAAAAAGCTAGCGTCAATTTCGGTTTGTATGTTTTGTAAATTCATTTTGCTACGCGGATAACAGATTAACTGGCTTAAAGTTAACAATTAATTTGTTGTACGAACCATCAAAATAAAGAGCCAAACCAATATTTAGCTCAATGTTATTTGATCTTCAGCTCTGTAAACAGTTTATTAATTTCGGTGAGGTCTTTTTTACTGTCGGCTGCAAT
>CANHHZ010000229.1 GCA_947460275.1 Sphingobacteriaceae bacterium
AAATTTGCCAAATCAGGTGGCATTTTAGAGGCGCAAAAAATACACCAAGAAGCCGTAAAAGGCAACATCAAATGTATGATAGGAAGCATGCTGGAAAGCAGAATTGCACTAAGTGCCAATCTACACTTTGCATTAGCTTGCCCTAATGTGGTGTTTTTTGATTTAGACACCTGCATGCTAGGCCATTTAGTAGATCCGGTGACCGGTGGCTTAACTTACGATGGATTTATGTTGAGCGTACCCGAAACCATTGGCATTGGCGCAGATGCGGATGAAGCTTTTTTAAAAGAATGCGAGCACTGGGTGGTTTAACGAACTAACAACTTCGAAAAAGCCAAACTATCACCATTAAAAACATTATTAATTAAGTATTTTGTTTATTAATATTTGTTCTTTTTTTAACCACCTGTCTTTAATACTAAAACCAAATCCACTATCCAAGTTAATTAATTGCTTATTGCCATACAGCAGTTCTGTAGGGTATCCACTAATCCAACTTTGTTTTTCAAGAAATCCTTTGTCATCATACAAAAAGATAACATTACCAAAAGAATTTTTCTTGGCATGCTTTAAAAAACGTGTATAACTTGTAATTGAGCCATCACAAATCACCGCTATTTTTAAATCCGAATTGCTAAGAAGGAGTTCTTTTAATACCTCATATTTTTGTTCACAGGGTGGACAACCTACAAAATACAATTCAACAAGTTTGACCTTTGAATTTAGTGTATCGGACAATACAATAAATTGATTATCTATAGTTTTAAATTTTTCAGAAAGAATATCAATGTTTTCTATATTATTATCTTGACTCCATTCTCTTGTGTACCAATTAAGCAAAGAACGAACATAAACCTCAGAAACTAACATAAAAATTAGTGATATACCGAACACGATTAAAAACTTCAATCTACTTCTATGTAAAGCCATGCCACATAATATACCCAATAAAGGATAAAGTATATCAAACGGAAATCTTAATGGAATTAAATCTCTGCCAGCTATCAATGTTGTGCTATCTAAGAGAAAAACAGGTACAAATAAAATGAAAAATAGATTTTTCCCCGCGTATTGCTTTGCAAAAAAATAAGCAATTATAGCGTAAGCAATAAATCTTGCTAAATAATGCTTACTCAAATCCACTTCAATACCTGAAATATGATAATATATAATTCTAAAATTATATATTAAAATATTAAGAAATATAGTAATTAGGACGCTAATTACTATAAGTTTGATTAATTTCTTTTTATTGTCCATACATTCAGGTTACAATATTTTTTAAGAATACTCATTAAATATAGCCAATAAAGATGAAAAAAATAAATCATTGTTATTACAATAGATAGAAATCAGCGCAACAACTTCGAAAAAGCCAAACTATCACCATTAAAAACATTAAAATCTACTACATGGTTTATTCCGCTTATACGGGCTTTATCAGAGTGTTGCCAAAACTTCCAATCTTTTTTGGCCAACCTTAACTTAGGCTGATAGTAATGAGCAATCCAAAATGGATAAGTTTGATAATGCGCTTTTAAATAGCTGTTGTAAAACTTAAGACCTGTATAAATAATAGGTTTAACCTTGGTTTTAGCTTCAATTCTATGGATAAAAGCACTCAGTTCTTTTCGCATTTTTTCTGGCGAAACACCATCTAGACCTTCAATATCAACCACTGGGGGCAAATCTCCTTTTTCTATTGTTACCGTTTGTAAAAAAAAATTGGCCTGCCACAAACCCGAACGCCGTGGCCTAAAAAAATGGTAAGCCCCCACTTTTATACCTGCCTTTGGTGCCTCACGCCAGTTTCTGTTAAAATAAGGATCAACAAGCAAAACACCTTCGGTAGCTTTAATAAAAGCAAAAGAAATTTGCACATTCTCCTCTTTCATGGCTTTAACTTTTTGCCAATCAATTTTACCTTGGTAATAAGAAACATCAATGCCATGCATTGAATATTTTTTAGGGATTCGGATGTTGAAATTTTCGTAAGTGGGGTAATTTTTATTTTCGCCAGGGTGGCGTAACCAAAACAAAGCCGATGAAGCGAATCGCAACACATAACCATAATACAATGGCGATAACGCCACCAATAATACGGCTACGAAAAAAAATTTAAGCTGCAAAGACAAGCCTTTTCTTTTTTTGTGAGCGGTTTTTCTAGTTTTGGCTGTCATAATTTTTTTCCTCCCAAACTATAAATAGTTTAGGAGGAAATATTTTACAAGGTTTATTTTTTGCTCAGTTCGGCATAATATTTATGAAAAAGCGGCAAAGTTTCAATCCCTTTGTAATAGTTAAAAATATCGTATTTTTCGTTCGGCGAGTGCAAGGCATCGCTGTCTAAACCAAAGCCAAACAACACCGATTTAATACCCAAAACATCTTCAAACAAAGCCACAATTGGAATACTACCACCTCCACGTGTTGGAATAGGCTTTTTGCCAAAGCTTTCTTCAATTGCTTTTTCGGCGGCACGGTAAGCCACGCTATCTGTTGGCGTAACCACAGGCTCACCACCATGGTGAGGCGTTACTTTTACTGTTACGTAATCGGGCGCAATGCTTTCAAAATGTTTAGCAAATATTTCGCTGATCTCTTCTGAGCTTTGGTTGGGCACCAAACGCATAGAAATTTTAGCATTTGCCTTGCTTGGCAATACAGTTTTAGCACCTTCGCCAATATAACCACTCCAAATACCGTTTACCTCTAATGTTGGACGAGTACCTGTACGCTCTAAAGTACTGTAACCTTTTTCGCCCCAATTGGCTTTAATATTTAAATCTTTTTTATACTCTTCTAAATCAAATGGAGCAGAATTTAAAGCTTTTTTCTCTTCATCGCTCAATTCTACCACTTTATCATAAAAAGCAGGAATGGTAATATGATTATTCTCGTCATGCAGCGAAGCAATCATTTTGCATAAAATAGTTGCCGGATTTGCTACTGCACCACCATATACGCCAGAGTGTAAATCGCGGTTAGGGCCAACCACTTCTACTTCCATATAAGCCAAGCCACGTAAACCAGTTTCAATAGACGGGTTTTCCATGCTAATCATCGAAGTATCCGAAATCAACACCACATCAGCTTTCAAACGCTCGGCATTGGCTTTTACAAAAATGCCCAAGTTTGCAGAGCCCACTTCTTCTTCGCCTTCAATCATAAATTTAACGTTGCAGGCCAAAGTGTTGGTTTTCATCATCAACTCAAAAGCCTT
>CANHHZ010000230.1 GCA_947460275.1 Sphingobacteriaceae bacterium
GCTTATCTTTAAGGTCGCGTTTAAATTTTGATCAGCTGGGTTAATCAAAACTTTTGACTTAAGCGTTGCGCCAGTACTTAATTTTAACGCCCAGCCACCAGAAAAACCTTCGGCTTTTACCCAGTTTACCGTTTTAATTATTGTTAAATTTTTTAAACTATCAGTCCATTTGGTCAGCACCTCATTGGCTAATAGCTTGTCGAATGTTACCGCTTGTAAACTGTCTTTAATTCCTTTCGCCTCGCGTATTTTTTGTAAAAAAGTGGCTTGTACACCGCTATTTAAGTCGTTGCCAACTGGCGAAATGTCAAATCCACCAGCTTGTAGTAAGAGGATGGTTTTTGCGCCCGAAACAGCCGATTGGATGGCCGCCGCCGCTGCAGCATTGCCGTTTCCCACCACCAAAACTCCCGTTTTTTGGGTTTGGGCTTTGGTGTGGCCAAAAACCAGTATCGAGAATAAGAATAAAAACCAGCTCTTTTTCATTTTTTTGTAAATCACTCTTCTTGCAATATCCTTATAATTGACTTAATATTTGATAAAACATATGGAGTTTTAACTATATTTAACAATTATATACACATTTAAGCCTAATGTAATGGATCATATTACTTCAATTTTTAATGCCCAACAAGTTTACAAATATACGCTCAGAAAAAACAATGTTAGCGAGCGAATAGCTAAACTAAAGCAACTTAAAACGAGTATCAAAAATAGCGAAGCTTTGATTTATGCGGCTTTGCAAAGCGATTTACGTAAAAGTGCTTTTGAAAGTGCTGTTACCGAATTGCTTTTTGTGTATGGCGAGTTAGATTTTGCCATTAAAAACCTAGGCGCCTGGATGGCCCCAAAGCGTGTAGGCAAAACACTTAGCAATCCGTTTGCTAAAAATAGACTTTATTATGAACCTAAAGGGGTTTGCTTAATTATTGCGCCGTGGAATTATCCGTTTCAATTGATTATGAGTCCTTTGATTTCGGCTATTGCCGCCGGAAATTGCGTAATGATGAAACCCTCTGAATTGAGTCCGGAAACGAGTAAAGTAGTATCCAAAATTATTGCCGATACTTTTGAAACACAAGAAGTAGCGTGTTTTGAAGGCGATGTTGAAGTTTCATCGGCTTTGCTTAAACTGCCTTTTGACCATATCTTTTTTACCGGAAGCACGGCAGTAGGCAAAGTTGTAATGGAAGCTGCGGCTAAAAATTTAAGCTCGGTAACGTTAGAATTGGGCGGCAAATCGCCAACTATAATTGACGAAACTGCCAATTTAGCCAAAGCCGCTACCAAAATTGCTTGGGGAAAATTGGTGAATAGCGGCCAAACGTGTATTGCGCCCGATTATGTTTTTGTACACCAGCAACAAGTGGATGAGTTTATAGGTTTGTATAAAGCGGCGGCCACCAAAATGTATTTTAAAAGCGAAGCAAATATTAATCCTGATGCTTATGGAAAAATTATCAACGCCAAACATTTTGAACGTATAAATCATTTAGTAAGCGATGCCGTTGCTAAAGGCGCAACGATAAATTGGGGCGGCAATGCCGATGCACAAACGCAAACCATTGATCCGGTGGTTTTAACCCACGTGCCTACCGATGCAAAAGTGATGGAGGAAGAAATTTTTGGACCACTTTTGCCTATTGTTGCTTACACAAATTTAGATGATACTATTTTCCAAATTAATGCCAAAAGCAAACCTTTGGCCTTGTATATATTTAGCGAAAGCAGCAAAAACACAAATTACATCATTAAAAACACCAGTGCTGGTGGCACCTGTGTAAACGATGTTTTGGTGCATATTGCCAACCCTAAATTACCTTTTGGAGGTGTAAATGGAAGCGGTTTGGGCAGCAGCCACGGGGTTTATGGGTTTATAAATTTTTCGCACGAAAGGGCAATCGTTTTTCAGCGTAAAATAGACTTCAACAAAATGGTTTATCCACCTTATGTGGGCAAAGATTGGGTATTAAAAATGCTGAGCAAGTTGATGTGATTTTACTAGCAAAATGAAAAATTTAGAAGCCCTGAAATATCCTATCGGCAAGTTTAATCCGCCTGCCGAAATTACAGCTGTGCACATCTACTCATGGATTGCCGATTTGGCCATTTTACCGCAAGAAGTTTTAACGGCGGTTAATCATTTGAGCAAAGCCGATTTGGCAACCCCTTATCGCCCAGATGGCTGGACGGTAAGGCAGGTGATACACCATTTGGCGGATAGCCATATCAATGCCTATACCAGAGTTCGCTTAGTGTTAACAGAAGAAAACCCAATCATTAGGCCTTATTTTGAAGATAGGTGGGCAAATTTACACGATGCAAAAACGGGCGATATCATGCTTTCTATTGCCATTTTAAAAGCCATACATGAACGCTGGGTTACTTTGTTGCGCACCTTAAAAGCGGCAGATTTGCAACGCACTTACTTTCACCCCGAAGCACAGCAACAATTTACGTTAGCCTATTTGGTTGGCAACTATGCATGGCACGGCAAGCATCATTTGGCACACATTAAAACTTTAAAGTAAGCGATTAAACCTAAGTTTAACCGCTCATCATTATTGCTATTTTATTGCGTTAAAAAAATTAAACTCCAGACGAGCTAAGTACATGTTTTTCAAGTACCTGTTTTGTATGTTTCCGGCAGCTTGAAAACGATAGCCTAAATCTACCCGGGTTTTGCTGTTTACAATAACTTGTACCGCTGGTGCAAAATCAACCGCCGAATGTCCGTTTTCTGGGTTTGTTCTGCCCAAGACTTCAACATACAAGTTAAAGTTTGGCTGTTTGTAATTTTTATATACAAACGGCAACAGCAAATATCCCGAGGATAAGCTGTAGTTTAACATTTGGTTGGGGCCGTGCATTTGGTGTACGCCCAGATTCGAATTTTCAAAAGCCTTGCTGTAGCTCAAGTTTGCCGATAAAGCCAATTTGTGAATCAACTGCGTAAAAACCACACCGCCTTGCCAACCTTTGGTGTCGCCTTCTAAATTAATGTCTTCGGTAATTGCATTTCTTTTGCTGCTACTTAGGCGTGCAAAAGCAGCGCCTCTAAAATGGCTATGCGTTTCGTCTATCGTTAAAAATCGATATTTTGCGTAAATACTTCCGCCTTCTAAGCGGTATTTTCCATCCATATCCGATAAAAAACCCTGTGCGTGAAACATCAAATTTTTGTTTACACCCA
>CANHHZ010000231.1 GCA_947460275.1 Sphingobacteriaceae bacterium
AGAAATTAATTCTACTTCGGTTGCTAGAAAATTCAAAAATATACCTTACCATAAGTTATTTATACAGATAAAACATCCCGAAAATATATTTACTTACAATAATGCCGAGTTAACTAAAGACTTTTCTTTACTTACCAAAGGAAGGGTTTCGACTAAACTGAGCAGTACCAATACATTTTTGGGCGAAAATATTTTTGTCGAAGAAGGGGCTACGGCCGAGTGTTCTACATTTAATAGTTTACAGGGGCCTATTTATTTAGGTAAAAATGCGCAGGTTTGGGAAGGTTGCAACATTAGAGGTTCTTTTGCGCTATGTAATGATTCTCAGGTAAAAATGGGTGCTAAAATATACGGAAAAACCACTATTGGGCCTTATAGTAGGGTAGGAGGCGAAATTAACAACAGTGTAATTTGGGGTTACGCATCAAAAGGACATGATGGTTATTTAGGTAACGCAGTGATAGGTCAATGGTGTAACATTGGCGCCGATAGTAATAATTCGAACCTTAAGAATAATTATACCGAAGTAAGGCTTTGGGATTATGAAAAAGAACGGTTCAGAAAAACAGGTTTACAGTTTTGCGGTTTAATTATGGCCGATCATGCTAAATGTGCAATTAATACCATGTTCAATACTGGAACTGTTGTTGGCGTAAGCGCAAATATTTTTAGCGCGGGTTTTCCGCGTAATTTCATTCCTGATTTTGCCTGGGGGGGTGCCCATGGCTTTGAGGTTTATGGGTTAAATAAAATGTTAGAAACAGCTAAAAAGGTTTTTGAACGAAGAAATATGGATTTAGATGATACTGAAGCTGCCATCTTAGCCCATGTTTTTGAGCTTACCAAGTCATATAGACACTTTTAATATGAGAAATAAAATAGTAGCAGGAAACTGGAAAATGAACCTGGATTATGCTGAGGGCATATCACTTTTTTCGGAGATAGTAAATATGGTTAAAGATGAAAGAAAAGGTAGCCAAATTGCAGTAATTTGCGCTCCATTTATTCACCTTAACAGCCTAAATCAATTGTCCGCTGGCGTGGTTAAAATCGGTGCGCAAAATTGCCATCAAATGGAAAGTGGAGCTTATACTGGCGAAATATCTGCTCAAATGATCAAATCTGCCGGGTGTGAATATGTTATTATTGGACACTCTGAGCGCAGACAATATTTTGCAGAAACTAATGAGTTATTGGCTCAAAAAACTATTCTTTCGCTTAAAAATCAACTTACTCCATTATTTTGCATTGGCGAAACCTTGGAAGAAAGAAACGATGGGAGTTATTTTGAGGTGCTTAAAAAACAACTTCAAGAAGGCCTCTTTAATTTAAGTAAAGCCGATTTTTTAAAAATTGTAATTGCTTATGAACCTGTTTGGGCTATCGGAACAGGGTTAACTGCTTCTCCAGCACAAGCTCAAGACATTCATTTCTTTATAAGAAATGAAATAAAAATTAAATATGGTGCAGATATAGCCAACGCCACTTCAATTTTATATGGTGGGAGTTGTAACCCTAAAAATGCGGCCGAGCTTTTCGCCCAGTCAGATATTGATGGAGGATTAATTGGCGGTGCTTCTTTGAAATCACGTGATTTTGTAGATATTATTAAAGCCCTAAATGACTAATGGATTATATTAAAATTGTATTTGCTTTTACCTCAATTGAAGAGTATCAACACGATTTGTTGATTGCAGAACTCGCCGAAATAGGCTTTGATACTTTTGAGGATACCGAAGTTGGTTTTGATGCATTTATTTTAGCAAAAGCATATCAAGAAAATGTTTTGAATAATGTTTTGCTGGGATTCTCAGATGAGTTAGACTATACTTATGAATTAGTTAAGATTGAGCACCAAAATTGGAACCAAGAATGGGAAAAAAATTTCACCCCATTGGTCATCAATGAGGATTGCTATGTAAGGGCAACTTTTCATGAACCCCAAGCACAATACAAATATCAAATTGTAATTGACCCAAAAATGGCATTTGGCACAGGTCATCATCAAACTACAACAATGATGATGCTCTATGTGCTAGAAACCACCTTTAAAGATAAAACAGTTTTGGATATGGGTGCAGGAACTGGTATTTTAGGTATTTTAGCTTCAAAACTTGGTGCTAAACAAATCATAGCGATAGACAACGACGAAGTTTGTTACCGTAGTGCCATAGAAAATGCAGCGCTTAACCAGGTAAATAACCTCACGTCGCTTTGCGGTAGTAAGGAAGCTATACCTAATATTCTTTTCGATGTGATTCTCGCAAATATCAATAGAAATATTTTGTTGGATCAAATAGAAAGTTACGCAACTGCTTTAACAACTAATGGTAGCATTTTTTTCAGTGGATTTTATGAAACGCCAGATCTGGATATGATAAAAGAACATTCACAATTCTTTGGATTAAAATATATTGGCCATAAAAAAATTGGTGATTGGGTGGCATCTCATTTCTTTAAAGGATAAAAAAACTATTCAGTTAGCTTAATTTATTGATGTTAATTTGGCGTAAAAGTAAATTTGTACTAAAGCTATTTTATGAGCTAAATTGTTGCATTTTTTTTAAATTTAAGTTGGTTTAGTCTGTTTATAAATTTTTGCTTGGCGGATATATTGGACTAATTCAACATTTTTACAATGTTTGGGGATTTTTTTTCCCAATAAGTGGATTTAAGTAACGGTTTTTTGCAAAACACACTTTAATTGGTTGTAAAATAATTATTATATTTAAGGAAAAGTTTAATTTAATTTTAGATAAAAACACAGTTGGTTTGACATGGTTTAGTATTTAATTTTTGTCTGTTTAAACATGTTTTGCTTTGTCTAGGTGTTTTTACAACCGATGGTAATTAATTTTCTTTTAAGTAAAATATTTTCAGCACTTCTTGTTTTGACGCTCGTTCTTGATATGATGTTTAAACATATGTTTTGTAGGAAAAAAAATATTTTATAGGAAAAAAATCTTTGTATATTAAGTTTTACTAAATGACAGGCTCAAAGTGGATTGATCAAAAAAATGTAAATTGATGTAATTGGCATCAGAGTTGAAATATAGCTATGAAAAAACAAAATACACCTATGAATACAATTGGAAAAAACATCAGAAAACTTCGCCAAAAACATGGGTGGAGCCAAGGAGAAGCAGCTCAACGTTTAAAAATATCTATCCCTGCATTTTCAAAAATTGAAAC
>CANHHZ010000232.1 GCA_947460275.1 Sphingobacteriaceae bacterium
AGCTTTGTATAACCTATTCATGGCTTCACGGACCCAATATTGAGCTTTCCAAGGTGCACCTCCATAATTGTACAAATAAATCATGTGCTGTATAGGCTGGTTTCCGTGCGCATATTGACCCATATTTGCAATTTGCATTTCTCTAATTTCATGAATTACACCACCATAAGCGCTTTCATCAAAAATAGGCGGCAAAGCAAAAACCGAATCCAACTTATTTATAAACTTTTGATTTCCACCCATCAGCTTTGCCAATCCAGCTACATCATGAAAAACAGACCATGTGTAATGCCAACTGTTGCCTTCGGTAAAAGCACCACCCCATTTAAACGGACTAAAAGGCGATTGAAAGGTGCCGTCGGCATTTTTGCCACGCATTAAACCTGTTGATGGGTCGAATAAATTTTTATAATTCATGCTTCGCTTGGCATAAATATCAATTTCACTTTCGGGTTTGCCCAAGGCTTTTCCAAATTGATAAATGGCGAAATCATCGTAAGCATATTCTAATGTTTTAGCTGCATTTTCATTCACTTTTACATCAAACGGAACGTAACCTAATTCGTTGTAATATTTCACCCCCGAACGGCCAACGGCTTCTACAGGCCCTTCGTTGTTAGCGCCATGCTTTAGCGCCTGCCATAAAGTTTCGGTGTCGTAACCACGCAAACCTTTAAGGTAAGCATCGGCCACTACCGAAGCAGAGTTATTACCAATCATGATGTTTGCATAACCCGGACTGCTCCATTCGGGCAACCATCCACCTTCTTTGTAATCGTTAATTAACCCTTCCTGCATTTCTTTATTTATGGAAGGATAAACCAAGTTTAAGAAAGGATAAAGCGCCCTAAAAGTATCCCAAAAACCTGTTCCTGCAAACATATAGCCAGGCAAAATTTTACCATTGTATGGACTCCAATGCACTATTTTATTGTAAGCATCTATTTCGTATAATTTATTTGGAAAAAAGAGTGTACGGTAAAATGATGAATAAAAAGTTCGGATTTGATCTACAGCACCGCCTTCAACATTTATTTTACCAAGGGTTTTGTTCCAAACTTGCTTTGCTTTGCTTTTGGTTACGTCAAAGTTATCGTTGGCTAACTCTCTTTTTAAATTGATTTCGGCCTGTTCAAAACTGATAAAAGACGAAGCTACTTTTACGTTTACCTTTTCGCCTTTGCGGGTTTTAAAGCCAATTATAGCGCCAGTATGGTCACTTTGCAATTCTAAATCGGTATTGTTTAATTTATTGGCCGACCAGGTTTTAGTAAGCTCAAATGCTTTATCAAAATAAAGTACAAAGTAGTTTTTAAAATTGCTAGGCAAAGGGCCACGAGCATATTTTGCAGTATAGCCAATTATTTTTCGCTCGGCGGGAATAATTTTAATGTACGAACCTTTATTTAAAGCATCAACAACTATAAAAGCACTATCTGTTTGCGGAAATGTAAATCGAAACTGAGCAGCCCTTTCTGTTGGGGTAATTTCTGTGGTAACATTGGCATCGGCCAAATAAACACTATAATAATAAGGCTTTGCAATTTCTGTTTTATGGGTAAACCAGCTTGCTCGGTCGTCTTCTGTAAATTTTAGTTTTCCAGTAACAGGCATAATGGCAAAAGCTCCGTAATCGTTCATCCATGGCGAAGGCTGATGCGTTTGTTTAAATCCTCTAATCTTATCTGCATCATATTGATAAGCCCAACCATTGCCCATTTTTCCGGTTTGCGGTGTCCAAAAATTCATCCCCCATGGCACAGCAATTGCCGGATAAGTATTTCCATTTGATAAATCGGGTTTAGATTGCGTACCCATTAAAGGGTTTACCCATTCAACCGGGTCGGTAACTTTGTTTACCAATTGAGCCGAAGCTTTAAAACCAACAAAGCATAAGATGAGAAGAAATATTTTTTTCATTTAAATATAGATTACTATGAATTTAAAGAGACTCTACAATCAATTTTGCCGTTCTTTCTGATGCACCAGCGGTGCCCATTTTAGTGGCAAGTTCTTCATAATTATGAAGCATTTGGTTTCTGGCTAAACCTGCAACAATAGCTTGTAAGTTTGTAGTAATTTTTTCGGTGTTACAATCTTCTTGAATTAACTCTTTTACTACTTCCCTATCCATAATTAAATTGACCAAGGAAATGAATTTAATTTTGACAACTAAGCGAGCTATGGCCACCGAAATTGCTCCTCCCCGATACAATACTACTTGTGGAATATTAAAAAGGGCTGTTTCTAACGTAGCCGTACCCGAAGCCACCAGAGCAGCGTGTGCATAATGTAACAAGTTATAGGTATTTGCGAAAACAAGTTTTACGTTTTTATTTCCGATAAATTGCTGGTAATAATCCTCGGTAAAAGTTGGTGCAGCCGCTATTACAAATTGATAAGTAGGAAATGCATCAACAACACTTAACATATCTGGCAGCAACCGTTCAATTTCTTGTTTTCGGCTACCAGGCAACAAGGCAATTATTTTTTTATCGTTTAATTTTTGGTTGGCAATAAAACTGGTATCGGGTGTAAACTGCGCTTTTTCATCTAATAAGGGATTACCTACATAATTTACCTCCATGCCCCATTTTTTGTAAAAATCTACTTCAAATGGCAAAATACAAAACATTTGGTCCACCACTTTTTTAATTTTGAGCACACGTTTTTGGTTCCAAGCCCAAACTTTTGGCGAAATGTAATAGCAAACTTTTATACCATGCTGCTTGGCAAATTGGGCTATTTTTAAATTAAAACCAGGAAAATCTATCAACACCAAAACATCTGGTTGGTAAGCTAAAATATCTGCTTTACAAACTTTTAAATTTTTAAAAATGGTAGATAAGTTAAGTAATACTTCGGTAAAACCCATAAAAGCCATCTCGGCATAGTGTTTAGCCAACTCTCCTCCCTCAGCCAACATTTTATCTCCTCCAAAATACCTAAAACTAGCATTTTGATCTTCTTTCTTCAAAGCTTTGATTAAATTGGCGCCATGCAAATCGCCAGAGGCTTCGCCGGCTACGAGGTAATATTTCATATGTTAGATATGAGATGTGAGATGTGAGACATGAGAATTAGTCTTATCATTACAAAACTTTATAAAAAAAGAAAGCAAAAGCCCATAGAAAGGTAATGCTTAAAATTCCTCTTCCAATATTTTCTTTGTCGATTTTAAAAAAG
>CANHHZ010000233.1 GCA_947460275.1 Sphingobacteriaceae bacterium
AAGAAATCTTTGTTCACGCAACTGGCTTAGAAGAAGAAATTCGTGAAAACGATAACGTTGTATTTGACGTACAAGAAGGTAAAAAAGGATTAAATGCTGTAAACGTTAAGTTAGCTTAATTAACTGCACGATTTAGTAAAAAGATTTTTTCTTTTTAAAATCAAAAAAAAGTTTAGTGAAATATTTCACTAAACTTTTTTTATGCCCTTTATTCAGCATAGGCTTCAGGGTTTTTAATAATTATACCTTTATAATTTAACTCCAATCACGCACACATCATCTATCTGTTCCAAATTGCCTTTCCATTTTGAAAAATTGTCGAGTAAGAATTGTTGTTGTACTTGCATAGATTTTTTTGCATTAGCAAGAAGCAACTCTTCCAATTGTTTGTATTTGAATTTTTTTCCTTTTGGTCCTCCAAATTGGTCTGCAAAGCCATCGGTAAATAAATAAAATAGCATGCCGGGTTTTAAATCAATTACGTGAGTGGTAAATGGTTTAGGGTAATCGGTTTTACCAATAGGTTGTTTATCAGTTTTTAATTCATGAAGCTGTAGCTTCTCTGCTTCGCTCGAAGTGTCAGAATCTATATACCATAACGGATTATTTGCTCCGCTCCAAAACGCTTTATTATTGTTTTTATCAATGCATAACAACGAAATATCCATTCCATCTTTTACTTCTGTATTGCCTTTGGCAAATGTTTCCATTACCAGTTCGCGGGTTTTATCTAAAATATTTCCAGTGTTGGTAATGCCAAATTCATTGACCGTTCTGTTAAGCGCATTGGAACATACGACAGACACCATAGCACCCGGAACACCATGCCCTGTGCAATCGGCAGCAGCTATAAAAAATAGATTATCTTTAAATTCAGCCCAATAAAAATCGCCGGCTACCACATCCTTTGGTTGATACAACACAAAGTTGTGCGGTAAGTGTTCATTAATAAACGATAATGGTGGCAAAATGGCATCCTGTAAGCGTTTAGCGTAGTGAATGGAATCGAGGATTTCTTTTTGTTTTTCTTCTACGAGGTGTTTTTGATTTTCTACTTCTGATTTTTGAATAGAAATAATATCTTTTTGTTTATTCGTTAACCTAAACCGAACATATAAAAGCACGGAGAAAATGGCGACTAATATTAAGATAAAAATAATGATGAAAGTAATTATTCGTTGCTGCTGTTTTTCTTTAGTAACTAATGCATCTTTTTTGTCTTGTTCAGTTTTATCAACTAATTTTTGTTTTTCATAATCATTTTTAAATTTTTGTTGTGCACCAACTTTAGCAACTTCAGTGTCGTTGATTTTTGTATGAAGCCCCACGAAATTATAATAATGTAAAAAGGCTTCCTTATAATTTCCAATTGCGGAATCAGCTTTAAAAGCTAGTTCTTCTAATTCACGTTTTTCTATAGCAACAGTGCTTAAAGGCAAAATCTTTGAAATGATATTTTTCGCATTTTTATATTGTTTAGCCAAAACATAATCTTTTGCTAAATGGCTCCCTACATAAATATAAACACCAACCTCTATTTTTTCTTTAAATTCTATGATTTTTTCCCACATCCATTTATGAGTTTCAATGGCTTGGTCGTATTTGCCAAGTAAAGCTTGTATGTCTCCTTTAGCAATCATTGACCGAACAATAGCTGTTGGATTTTCACTTTCTTGGGCCATTTTTTCAGCTATCTCAAAGTTTTTGAATGCCTCATTATAGTTTTTGTTTTTTTGATAAGTATTACCAATATTCCAGTACGCATCAATGATAGCTTCTTTGTCTTTTAGTTTCGTATATCCCTCGATAGCTTGTCGAAATTGATTTAATGCCTCTGGATATTGACCAAGATCTCGGTATAAAATACCCATTAAAATAAAACCCCTGTTTTTTCTGGTGTTATCATTAATTAGTTTTTCATTTTCTCTAGCTTTATCAATATACTCTAATGCCGCAACCGTATCTTTGTTATCAGCATAAAAAAAAGCAGTTTGCATTAAAAAACGTGAAATACCTTTATAATATTTCATTTTTTTCATCTCCTCTAATCCATCTTGTAAACAAGCTAATTTTTTAAACATTTCACCATTTTTGAAATAAATATTGGCTAGAATTAGCCTAGTGTTAATAATGGTTGTTGGATTTTTATACAAATTAGCAATTCTTAAATGCTTTAGTAGTATTTTTTCTTGCTCTGTTGTTTGATTTTTTTCTTCATAAAAAAGCATGGAAATTTCTATAGCCATTGAACGCCACTCTATCAAATGGCCGATTTTAGAGCTGTCTTTTTCTAATGGCAGTAAATTATCTATTAAATTTATAATAGGTTTTGAATATTTTAAATTTTCAGCAACATCACATAAATCGCAGATTTTTAAATACAATTTTATTTTAACCGTATCATTTTTTTCTTTTAATATTGATTTTAAAATCAAATTTATTTTTTGATTCTTTTCAAATTGATTTTCATCTTCTGTTTTATTTAGAGCGTTTTCAAGAATTTTTTTTGATGTATTCTGTGCCCATAATTCATGAGAAAGAAAAAACATAATGCAAAGTGAAAATGTTTTAAATATGTTTTTCATAAAGTTTTTTAATTATAGTTTAATCCCAATTACGCATATATAATTGATCTGTTCCAAATTGCCTTTCCACTCAATGATTTTTTTCTAACATTGTTGAATATTTCAAATAAAAATAAAAACCAAGTTTACAAATTTTATGATTCATCTATCGGAAATATTTCAAATAATTAGTCTTAATTCAACACTATATATACTTAGCCATTTTAAACCCCATAAAAAACTCATAGAACCTAATATTTATGGAATAAGAAGAAACCTGTACGACAAAAAATACTATTTTTACTCTGCTTTATGGGAAACACCAAAACATTCGTTTTTATATCTATTGATGGTATGACTGACCCTTTGGGGCAGTCGCAGGTGTTACCTTATTTAATTGGTTTGGCTCGTTTGGGTCATTCTATTCAAATTATCAGTTCCGAAAAAAAAGAAAATTGGCAAAGCCAGCATCAAATCGTTGAGGCACAATTGGCAGAGGCCAATATTTTATGGAAATATTGTTTTTACGAAACGGGTAAACCTTTTATTTCTCAATTTCAAAATTTTTTGGCACTCAAAAAACAGGCCATTGCACTTATTCAAAA
>CANHHZ010000234.1 GCA_947460275.1 Sphingobacteriaceae bacterium
AAAACAATCCACTAGAACAACCAGAGCGCTTTAATCATTAATTTTCCCCGATACAATAATAAGATTGCATAAAAATAAAGAGGCCCCGAAAATTCGGGGCCTCTTTTGTAAACAAACTTTATAAAAATCCTTCTAAACAAATTACTGATTAATAAATCTGGTCCAACCTTTCCACCAAAATGCATCTACACCAGCAGCGTCACATGCACCTCTAAATTTAACTACATTAAAACCAGAAGTTAAAGCAGGGTCTGTAAAACTAGCACCAGTTAAGATGTCTTGGTTACCGTTAGATCCACCAAAAGGTAAAAAATCCGGAGCACTGTAGCTAAATGGAGCAATCATTTTAGCATCAGAAACATTCGCTAAAACTTTATTACTAAATGCGGTATTACTAAAGAAAGTTTTTACAGAATCGGCAGTCCATGTAGCACCTGTTGCACCTGCAAAGTTATAAGAAGTAACATCTGTTCCAGTTACTGGACCGCAACCAGCAATGATATTATTTTTAAAACGTACGGTGCTATCCATTACATTCAATTGAACAGCTCTTCCATTTCTACCATCAATTAATAAACCAGCAGGCCAGCCTAAAAAGATAGAGTTATAAATAGAGATACCTGTATTTCTTCTAACGTGTGCAGCTGATAAATATAAGCTGTTGCCATTGTTAGCAAGGGTAGCTCTTGGTCCAATCACAGTCATGTTTGAAAACACGGCTTTTGTTTGTGGGCTATTTAATGATCCACCAGCATCATTATCAGATTCAAATGCTTCTGAACGAGAGATATCAGCAATAGTAGAATCTCTTAATGCAATACCAAACTGTACTTTACCGCTATAGCCATTATCTGTATCAAAATCATCATCTTGTGTTTTGTATGCAATAAGGTGCTTACAATCTACAGTGCCGCCAAACCACTCAAACGCATCATCTTTTGCATAGGTTACCTGTACATAATCGATTACAGTTCCGCTACCTACTGCAGCCATCGTTAAGCTATTAATTTCTTTATCGGGTTGGTATGCATAACCAGCATATTCAATTCTTACATAACGCAAAATTCCAGAGTTATCTGCGTTATTAGGCGTTGCACCACCACCAGCTAAACCATCACCAAATGAATTGTCGATACCACCTTCTACTTGTAATACCCCAGTACCACCACCAGTACCTGTAAAGGCTGTATTTACTTGTGCTTTACCACAAATTACAATACCACCCCAGTCACCAGAACGTGGAACAGGAGAATTAGACGTAAATACAATTGGCTTTTCTTGCGTACCATCTGCAATAATTTTTGCACCACGGGTAATAACAAGTGCAGCCACGTTAGCACCTACGTAATCACCTTTTACAGTAACACCAGGCTGAATTGTTAATTTTGCATTGTTAACGATGTAAACAATACCACTTAAGATATAGTTAGTTCCTTCTCTTAAAACAGTATCCTTATCGATACGACCTTTTAAAACAATGGTTTGAACACCAGGAGTAGTAGGCTGTTGGATAACGCTAGTACCACCATCCATTTCAATTTTTCTACAACTTGTAGCAATAAGTGCAACAAAGGCAGCTGCTAACAAAATCGACTTTTTCATTTTTATTTGGTTTAAGAATTTTTATAATTATTATAGTGAGTAAGCAAAGCTGATACCAATATTTGTACCTGTTTGACGGCTTAAACGGAATGGATCTTTTGATTTATCCAGTTTTGTATTACCATCCGGGTTTTGGTAGAAATAAAGTGTTTGATTTAAAATATCTTGGATATTAAGCTTTATCTCTGCTTTGTTTTTTGCAAATTTTTTGCTTACCTGAAAATCAAATACAGGTCTTGAAGATTCATAAATATCTGGCTGATCTAAACTACCCACAAAAGTTACACGACGGCCAATTTGGTTGTAGAGTAATGTGGCTGTAAATCCTTTTTCAGGTAAATCGTACAGTGCAGAAAAGTTAATTAAATACGGTGACTGACCTTGTAATGGTCTATCAAGTGCTAGATTACCATCTTTCACACGACTGCTAATGTATGAACCATTGGCTTGTAGGGTAAAGTTTTTAAAGGCTTCAGAAAAGTCTAATTTTTTTCTGATTTCAAACTCAACACCATATGCACTCGCACTATTAGGATTTGCAAAATTGAATACACTTGATCCACCTGCACCAAAGTTGTACACCATTTCGATTGGCTTATTAAAGTACTTATAAAAAGCACCAAACGTAATCACTTCTCCAGAAGCTGGATACAATTCATAACGTAAGTCTAGGTTGGTAATTTTAGTACGCTCAAGTGTTGGTAAACCTTGCACTGCGGCGTTTAAATCAAAGTCATAATATTGGAAGGTAGCAAGCTCTCTAAACTCTGGTCTTACCACAGTTTGTGATGCAGAAAAACGTAAGTTGGTTAAATTATTAAGCTTGTATGTAGCGTTTAAACCAGGTAAGAAGTCAGTAACTCTTGAATAGTTATGACGCGGATCTGATTTATAAATACTTCCAATTAATTGATCATAATCTTCAACCCTTACACCCCAAATAACGCGTAGTTTATTGCCAAGTTGGTTATCCATTTGAACATAACCAGCATTTAAAATAGTATTGGCCAAATAGCGGAATAAATTTCCTCTAATCGCATCAAAGGCTAACAAGCTACTGTACACTTCTCCTCTACCAAAATTACTTGGTGAAAAAATAGTTGATGGATCTTGTAAACGAATTGCAGCATTATCTCTAGGTAAATAAATAGAGAATGGCTTAGCATCAAACAAACGGTCTTTTACCTGAAAAGAGTAGCCCCCTTTAAGTGTTTGTTTGCTTCCTAAAGCATTAAAAGTATACGCTAGATCTGCACCTGCATTATAAATGTAATCGTTTAGGTTTTGGTAAAAACGGTTACCACTTTTTTGTGATAATACGTTTGATAATACAGCCGTGTAAGGGTTGGTAACCGCACTATTATTTTTTAAATAGTATAATCTGCGCTGATCTGGAGTGTAGCTATCTAGTAAAGTAAATGAACCATACCATTTAAACTTTAACACGTTTGCTTTTAAGTTGTGCTCACCTGCAATTTGAGAGTTCCAAAAAGTGTTTTGCTTAAAACCATATTCGTAACCTCTGGTGCTATCAAAAAACTGATTACCATTACCTTCAACAC
>CANHHZ010000235.1 GCA_947460275.1 Sphingobacteriaceae bacterium
ATGGAACTACAATTAGACCGCAAATTAGCCAACAAACGTATTTTCCCTGCCATTGATATCACAGCTTCGAGTACCAGAAGAGACGATCTATTACTTGATAGAGAAACCCTTCAAAGAATTTGGGTATTGCGTAACCATTTGGCCGATATGAATAGTCAAGAAGCTATGGAGTTGGTGCAAGCACAAATTAAGGGCACAAAAACAAACGAAGAATTTTTAATGGGCATGAACGGATAATCATAGTTTAAAGTATAAAGTTTTTAAGCTTTATACTTTTAACCTATAACTTTAAAAATGAAAAAACACATTCCAAATGCCATTACCTGTGCAAACCTATTTTCGGGATGCATAGGTATTGTTATGGCTTTTGACGGCAACCTAAAACTAGCAGCTTATTTTGTACTACTTTCGGGGTTTTTTGATTTTTTTGATGGAATGGCTGCCCGCTTCTTGAATGTAAAATCTGAAATTGGCAAACAATTAGATTCATTGGCAGACATGGTTAGCTTTGGCTTTTTGCCAGGCGTCGTAATGTTTCAACTCTTAAAAACAAGCGATTTGGGTTCGCCCTTTTTAGCTTATTTGGGTTTTACAATTACTTTATTTTCTGCACTCCGCTTAGCTAAGTTTAATATAGACGAGCGACAAACAGAAGACTTTATTGGGCTAAACACACCCATGAATACTTTATTTATAGTTTCAATGCCATTTATTGCAGATGAGCATCCAGACATCATTCACTCTGGGGCAGTTTTAATTGCAATTACACTGTTATGTAGTTTCCTAATGGTAAGCGAAATAAAGATTTTCTCTTTTAAATTAAACGGATTAAGCTGGGTAGCAAACAGAATGAAGTTTATATTTTTATTCGTCTCCATAATGTTGGTTGCAATCCTCAAATTTGTAGCGGTTCCATTTATATTGGTACTTTATATCGGATTTTCCGTTGCGCATTTCAAGCTTAAGAAATAATTTTTCTATTCAATCTGTGCTTGTAAAACCAACTTAGTTTCGTCTATTTTTTGGTACAATTCTGCAACAAAATTTTTAATTTTTTCAAAATTTATTGGGATATGGCCTATATTTTTCAGGTCTCTGGCGTTACTTTCCATCTCTTGCATAAAGTCTCTTGCAACGGGGTGGCCAATGTAAAAAAAGGTTGGTTTAATTTTGTGTGCACACTCAGAAACTGATTTCCAATCGCTGTCTAAAACTGCCTTTTCTAAACTTTCCATATAAATGGGTGTTTGTTCTTTAAAAGCGTCGAGTATTTCTATCATAAAATCGATACTATTGTCAGACATCTCTCTTAAATAAGCCAAGTCTAATGGCAAATTACTGTTTAATTCCATTTGATCATAAATTTAGTCAATTATCTTTTCTACCGTCAAAAAATCGGTCAAATCTTCTAACATTTCTGTAATCGTTTTTTTAAATACAGGGTGTTTTGCCAAAGGAGCTATTTCGGCCAAAGGCTGCAAAACAAATTTTCTATGTTGCATTTCTGGATGCGGGATTCTCAAATCGTAGCCCTGCGAAATAATTTCATCAGCGTATAAAACAATATCGATATCAATCAATCTAGCCCCCCATTTTTCTAACCTTTTTCGACCCAACATGTTTTCAATCTCTAAAACTGTATTTAACAATTGAAGTGGCGACAAAGCCGTAGTTACGCCAATGGCCAAGTTTAAAAAACTAGGTTGATCGGTTTTACCCCAAGCAGCGGTTTCGTAAATAGTAGATTTGGCAAATACGTCTCCTACTTTTTTGGAAATCAATTGTGTGGCTTCCCCTAAAAGTAATGCCCTGTCTCCTAAATTACTTCCCAGTAACAAATAAGCTTTCTTAAGGTCTAAAGTCATATAATTTTATCATAAAAACTGGCAATGGCGCTGTAAATTTACTATAAGAAGCCCAATCAGTTTCATATATTTACAAAATAATTTTATCCTCATGAGAGATTTTTTTAAATACGTTTTAGCAACCGTTGTAGGCATAGTAATTTCTACTTTCGTTTTAACGCTAATTTTTATCGCAATTATTGTTGGTATTGCTTCTTCAGTAGGCGAAGAAACAGCTGTGGAAGTGAAAAAAAATTCGGTCCTCTACTTAGATTTAGATCAACCTATTTTAGAGCGAACTCCAGAAAATTCGTTGGCTGGAATTCCTTTTTTGGGTGGCGATGAGAATAAAAAAATTGGATTTTATGACCTCATTAAAGCCTTAAAAGCGGCAAAAACAGACGATAATATTAAGTGTATTTACCTCAACGTAACATCTCCAAATGCTGGAATGGCTACCTTATTAGAAATTAGAAATGCTTTAGTCGATTTCAAAAAAAGCAAAAAACAAATTATAGCTTACAGCGAAGTTTATACACAAGGCGCTTATTATTTAGCATCTACAGCCGATAAAGTATATTTAAACCCAGAGGGTGCGCTAGAATTTAAGGGCTTTAGTTCAGAACTTATGTTTTTCAAAGGTGCCTTGGATAAATTAGGTATCGAAGCTCAAATTATTCGTGTGGGCAACTACAAAAGTGCCGTAGAGCCATTCATCAACACAAAAATGAGCGATTATAATCGCCAACAAGTGAGTGCTTATGTTGGGGGACTTTATCAAACATTTTTAGATGGAATTTCAACAAGCCGACAAATAAGTACAGACAGTTTGTATTTTTGGGCAAATGAGCATACCATTTCTCAACCAAAAGATGCTTTAAACTATAATTTGATAGATGGCCTACGCTACAAAGACGAAATTATTGACGAACTAAAAAAACTAACTGGCAGAAACAAAAAAACTGATTTAGAAATTATCAGCATCAATGATTATGCAGAAAAAGTACCCACAAAAAGCAATAACAGCAAAAACAAAATTGCAGTAATTTATGCCAATGGCGATATTGTTGGTGGCGAAGGTTCGGATGAAGAGATAGGCTCTGAGCGAATTTCGAGAGCAATTAGGAAAGCTAGATTAAATGAAAACGTAAAAGCTATTGTTCTGCGGGTAAACTCTGGCGGAGGAAGTGCGCTAGCATCAGATGTAATTTGGAGAGAAATTGTGTTGACCAAAAAAGTAAAACCTGTAATCGCTTCTTTTGGCGATGTAGCTGCTTCTGGCGGTTATTACATTGGTTGTGCCGC
>CANHHZ010000236.1 GCA_947460275.1 Sphingobacteriaceae bacterium
AGTTGGCCTGTACATTCCGGGCGGAAGTGCAGTTTTACCTAGCACGTTTTTGATGTTGGGCATACCCGCAAAAATTGCAGGTTGCAAAGAAATTATCGTTTGTTCGCCACCACAAAGCGAAGGAAAAATAAACTGTTACATCGCCTATGTGGCTACTCTTTTAAATATCGAAAAAATATATTTGGTGGGCGGCGCACAAGCCGTAGCAGCAATGGCTTTTGGCACTCAAACTTTACCCAAGGTGGAAAAGATTTTTGGCCCTGGAAACCGATATGTTACCGAAGCAAAAAAATTGGTGCAAAATACCGTAGCTATTGATATGCCGGCAGGCCCATCAGAAGTGTTGGTGATTGCCGATGAAACTGCAAATCCTGCTTTTGTAGCGGCAGATTTGTTGGCACAAGCCGAACACGGCGCCGATAGCCAAGCTATTTTAGTGGCTACCAACAACGAAATAATAACCGATACGATTAAAGAACTTGAAAAACAACTAGCCGAATTACCAAGAAAAGACATTGCAAGCAAGGCTATGGAAAATTCTTACGCCATTCTTGCCGAAAATACCAGCCAAGCAATGGAATTTAGCAATAGGTATGCACCAGAGCATTTAATTTTGGCAACAGATAATTTTGAAACGCTTATTTCTCAGATTAACAATGCTGGTTCGGTGTTTTTAGGCAACTTAACGCCCGAAAGCGCAGGTGACTATGCCTCAGGCACCAACCACACTTTACCTACAAGCGGCTTTGCCAAAGCATTTTCGGGAGTTTCTGTTGATACTTTTTTAAAGAAAATAACATTTCAACATTTAACAAGGGAAGGTTTAAACAACATTGCAAACACAGTAGAAACATTAGCCACGGCCGAAGGGTTACAGGCACACAAAAACGCAGTAACGATAAGAATCAAAGAATAATAAATTTAAATATTTATGCGCCACGTCATGCTGAATTATTTCAGCATCTCTTATTAAAAAGACCCTGAAACAAATTCAGGGTGACGAAAAAAAGAAGAAAAATGGAAATTAAAGACCTACAAAGAGAAAACATCAAAAACTTAAAGCCTTACTCTACCGCAAGAGACGAGTTTAAAGGCCAAGCAAGTGTTTTTTTAGACGCCAACGAAAACAGTTTTGGTTCTCCACTACCGGCAAATTATAACCGATATCCTGATCCTTTACAACTAGATGTAAAAGATGCCATCAGCAAAATAAAAGGCGTTCCGATAGAAAATACTTTTCTAGGAAATGGCAGCGACGAGGCCATAGACCTATTGTTTAGGGCTTTTTGCAATCCGGGCAAAGACAATGTAATTATCCTCCCTCCTACCTATGGCATGTACGAGGTATCTGCAAATATCAACGATGTTGAAGTAAGGAAAGTTGATTTATTAGCTAATTTTCAGCTCGACTTAGATAAAATTGCCGAAACGATAGATGCGAACACCAAAATCATTTTCATTTGTTCGCCCAATAACCCTACTGGAAACTCGATAGACAGAACCGATAT
Organism: Sphingobacteriaceae bacterium; assembly: GCA_947460275.1. Taxonomy (GTDB): domain Bacteria; phylum Bacteroidota; class Bacteroidia; order Sphingobacteriales; family Sphingobacteriaceae; genus Pedobacter. Next base: position 1,509 of record CANHHZ010000236.1, read on the forward strand.
TGAAACCATTTTGGCCAATTTTAAAGGTTTAGTGGTGGTAGATGAGGCTTACATCAACTTTGCAAAACAAAAAACTTTTATTCAGGAATTAACAGAATATGCAAACTTGGTGGTGTTGCAAACCTTTTCTAAAGCTTGGGGATTGGCCGCTTTACGTTTGGGAATGGCTTTTTCATCCAGACAGGTAATTGATATTTTAAACAAGGTTAAACCGCCTTACAACATCAATCAGGCTACGCAAGATTTAGCTTTAGAAGCCCTAAAAAATATACAACAAGTAAACGAATGGATTAAAATTACCGTTGCAGAGCGAGAAAGATTAAGAGCCGAATTGACCAAACTATCTTTGGTTAAAAAGGTTTATCCATCTGATGCCAATTTTATTTTGGTTGAGGTAATGGACGCTCAAAAAACGTACAACGATTTGGTTGAAGTTGGTATTATTGTACGCAATCGCTCTAAAGTTTCACTTTGTGAAGGTTGTTTAAGAATTACAGTTGGAACAGTGGAAGAAAACAACCAATTGATAAGCATTTTAGAAAAAATATAATGAAAAAAATATTGTTTATAGACCGTGATGGAACTTTAAATATAGAGCCTGCTGACGAACAGGTAGACAGTTTTACCAAGCTTAAGTTTTATCCTAAATCGCTCTATTATTTAGCTAAAATAGCAGCAGAACTCAATTTTGAGTTGATCATGGTAACCAACCAAGACGGTTTGGGTACACCATCTAACCCCGAAGAAAATTTTTGGCCTGTGCATAATTTCATGCTCGACACTTTTGCAGGCGAAGGGGTAATTTTTAATGAAGTTGTAATAGACAGAACTTTTGCCAAAGACAATGCGCCAACACGCAAACCGGGTACGGCCTTGTTAACCAAATATTTTTCGGAAGCTTACGACTTGAAGAATTCTTTTGTCATTGGCGATAGGTTAAACGATGTAATTTTGGCTAAAAACTTAGGTGCTAAAGCAATATTCCTCCGTCAGAATGATGCTTTAGGCGCAAAGGAGGATTTAGAAAAAGTCGAAAACTTAGCAGATGTAATTGCTTTAGAAACCCAAAATTGGGAAGATATTTATACTTTTTTAAGAGCAGGAGGCAGAAAAATAAAGCACCAACGCAAAACCAATGAAACCGATATTACCATTGCATTAGATTTGGATGGAACTGGTAAAGCCAACATCAAAACAGGCTTAAACTTTTTCGACCACATGCTAGATCAAATTGCCCGCCACGGAAGCATGAACTTAGACATAATTGCCAATGGCGATTTGCATATTGACGAACACCACACCATAGAAGATACCGGAATTGCACTTGGCGAAGCTTTTGCACAAGCTTTGGGTAATAAACTAGGTATTGAACGTTATGGTTTTTGCCTGCCAATGGACGATTGCCTAGCGCAAGTGGCCATAGATTTTGGCGGCAGAAATTGGATAGTTTGGGAGGCAGATTTTAAACGCGAAAAAGTTGGCGATATGCCAACAGAAATGTTTTTCCATTTCTTTAAATCGTTTAGCGATGCCGCCAAATGCAACCTAAACATTAAAGCTGAAGGGGAAAATGAACACCATAAAATAGAAGCCATTTTTAAAGC
>CANHHZ010000237.1 GCA_947460275.1 Sphingobacteriaceae bacterium
CAGGGATCACGGAAATGATAGTCACCGAAAACATGCATCAACGTAAACAGAAAATGGCAGATTTGGCCGACGGTTTTATTGTTTTACCCGGTGGTTTTGGAACGCTCGAAGAACTTTTTGAAGTTTTAACGTGGCTGCAATTGGGTTTACATGCCAAACCTATCGGTGTTTTAAATGTAGGTGGTTTTTTCGATCCTCTTTTTATGCAGATGGATAAAATGGTGGAGCAAAGATTTTTGAAGCAAGCCAACAAGGACTTGGTGTTTAACGAAATTGATGCAGAGGTTTTAGTAACTAAGATGAAAAGTTTTGATGCAAAACCAGATGATGTTTGGTTTAGGGATAGAAATTTAGCTTAAACGTTTATTTCAGCTATTCTTTGTCAAATCTTTTTTTGATATACTGTACTATTGACGGATTTTTTAAATCTTCCATATCGCTCAATTCCATTTCTAGTGCTTTGGTGCTTAAACGTATTTCTAGGAGCGATATAAAAAGTGAAGCCACAAAAAACGCCAAGCTAATGGCAAATAAAATTTCAGATATTGGGCTGGCCTCTAAATAAATAAAAAACATACACAAAATGCAGCTTATAAAGCTGCAAATGCCAAAAGTTTGCATGTTTTTGATTAGTCTTAATCTGTAACGTAAGTTTTTAATTTGATTGTGAATTAACCCGTTTTTATCATCGCTGTATTTGGCATGAAGATTTCTAACCAAGGTGGCTAAAGCTAAAAAGCGATTGGTGTAAGCCAACATAATTAAACTTATTGCCGGAAATAATAACGCTGGAGTATTGATAGTTAATGTCATCTAAACGTGTTTACCAAAAATATTAAAATTATATGATATTTATGCAGTGATACGTTGTTAGTTTTGTTGTAACTATTTCTCTTGTCAATTATAATAAGACAGCACAAACAGTTTTTATACACTAAAAACCATAAAGGGTTTTAGTTTTCTAAATTTAACAACTAACTTGCTTACATGAACTTAGAATTCAATAAAAACGAAGATGTAAATAAACAACTGGTTGATCAACTTAAAACCAGGTTGAAAAAAATATATGCTGGCGGCGGCGAAAAAAATGCGGCCAAGCAAAAAGAAAAAGGAAAAATGTTGGCAAGAGAGCGAATTGCTTATTTAACCGACAAAGGAACCGATTTCTTAGAAGTAGGTGCTCTTGCAGCCGACGGCATGTATGCCGAGCAAGGTGGTTGTCCAAGTGCAGGTGTGGTTTGTGGTATTGGGTATGTAAGCGGCAGACAATGTATGATTATTGCCAACGACGCAACTGTAAAAGCTGGTGCTTGGTTCCCTATGACTGCTAAGAAAAATTTACGTGCCCAAGAAATTGCCATGGAAAACCGTTTGCCTGTTGTTTATTTGGTGGACAGTGCTGGCGTATATTTGCCTATGCAGGATGAAATTTTTCCTGATAAGGAACACTTTGGTCGAATGTTTAGAAACAACGCAATCATGTCGGCCGAAGGCATTGTACAAATCTCAGCAATTATGGGCTCTTGTGTGGCAGGAGGTGCTTATTTACCTATCATGAGTGATGAGGCCATGATTGTAGAAGGCACGGGATCGGTGTTTTTAGCGGGTTCATACTTAGTAAAATCGGCCATTGGCGAAGATGTAGATAATGAAACATTGGGCGGCGCAACCACTCATTGCGAAATCTCTGGCGTAACCGATTATAAGCACCCAAATGATAAAGCCTGTTTGGATAGTATACGTAAAATCATGGGTATGTTGGGGGCGCCCCAAAATGCTGGTTTTGACAGAATCAAACCATTTTCACCAAAAATGAATATGCAAGAACTGTATGGTATTTTACCCGAGAATCGCGAAAAACCTTACGAAATGCGTGATATTATCCACCGTTTGGTAGATAACTCTGATTTTGAAGAGTATAAACAACTTTATGGGCAAAGTATCATTTGTGGTTTAGCTCGTATTGATGGTTGGGCAGTTGGTGTTGTTGCCAATCAGCGCAACGTTGTCAAATCTAAAAAGGGAGAAATGCAATTTGGGGGCGTAATTTATTCTGATAGTGCAGATAAAGCAAGTCGTTTTATCATGAACTGCAACCAAAAGAAAATCCCTCTGGTGTTTTTGCAAGACGTTACAGGTTTTATGGTAGGAAGCAGATCTGAGCAAGGCGGAATTATAAAAGATGGGGCTAAAATGGTAAATGCGGTCGCTAATTCTGTGGTGCCAAAATTTACCATCATTGTTGGCAATTCCTACGGTGCTGGTAATTATGCCATGTGTGGCAAAGCTTACGACCCAAGATTGATCTATGCTTGGCCTAGTGCAAAAATAGCCGTAATGGGTGGCGCACAAGCGGCAAAGGTGTTGTTGCAAATAGAAGAGGCTTCGTTAAAAGCCAATGGAGAAACCATTACCCCAGAAAAGAAATCTTCATTACTGAATGAAATTACCGAAAGATACAACAATCAAGCCTCCCCTTATTACGCTGCGGCTCGTTTGTGGGTTGATGGAATTATTGACCCAATAGAAACCCGAAAAGTAATTTCGATGGGTATAGAAGCAGCAAACCAATCGCCAATAAAAAAGCCGTTTAATGTGGGTGTTATACAAACTTAAGATGAAAAAAATTGTGCTTTGCATTTGCTTTTTTTTTGTTGCTGAAATGGCTTTTGCACAGGTAAAGCCAATATTTTTTAATGGAGATGATGTGATTTCCGATTCGACTAAATCAACTTCCTATGCAATTTATGGAAAATTGACAACCGAAAATTTGTGGGTATTTAAAAGATACGATCTTTACAATAACCTTATACAAACTGGCTCCTACATCGATTCTTTGTTGTCCATTCCACACGGAAAATTTGTTTTTTACAACTACATTGCTGATTTCAACGCACAAAGAAATGAAAATTTTAAATTGAAAAACAAAATGATCTATTTGTCGCAACAAGGTAACTTTGTAAATGGAGCTGAGCAGGGCAGTTGGTTGCTTTTTTATCCCGATGGAAATATACTTAACCTTCAAAATTTTGAAGCTGGTAAGCAAAATGGAAAATTTTGCACCTATGATAAGTACGGGAAAATATTGATTGAAGGCAATTATAAA
>CANHHZ010000238.1 GCA_947460275.1 Sphingobacteriaceae bacterium
CCAACCAATACTCCAAACAACCCGGTGGCAATAGCTGGCAATGTGCTTAAAATTCCTTCTGGATCCCAAGTTTTGACTGCCTTATAAAGGTGTGCTTCCGTTAAAATAGTTCTGTCAACCCAGGCGCCTAAATTGGTTTCTTTTTCTAAATTGGCATAGCCAATGTTTGGTACTGGCACAAAAGTCATCAATACCCAATAGGCAATTAAAATACCGATAAAAATTTTAAAGATATTTTTTTCAGATTGTTTTATAAAAATAATAGCCGAGATGAAAAAAACGACTGCTATACGTTGTAATACACCCGGTATGCGTACGGTTTGTATTGCTGTAATTGGTTCCATAAAAATTTTAGGAAACAGAGATAAAAACAAGCCTAATCCAAAAAGAGTTAAAGCACGTTTAAGCGCTTTTAATATTGTTTTTGGGTGACTTGCTTTGTCGCTTTTTTTACTACCCATTGCATAGGCAATAGAAACACCAACAATAAACAGAAAAAATGGAAATACAAGGTCTGTTGGGGTGCATCCATTCCATTCGGCATGTGCTAAGGGGGCATAAATATTTCCCCAGCTTCCTGGATTATTTACTAATATCATTGCGGCTACGGTTAAACCGCGAAAAAAATCTAATGATAATAGGCGTTGCGAATTTTCTGACATATGGAGGGCTTAATGATGAGTTATAAAGCTTTTTTAATCCAAACTTTGGAACTAATATATAGAAGATAATTTATTTTTTAGCATTAAGATCTTAAAATTTATACCTTACAAATGCTTCCATAGCTTCATAATCGGCCAAACCTAAATTGTCGTAAGCTTTTGCAGTTTCACCATTTCTATCTTCGGCTCTTTTCCAAAACTCTCTGGCGTCATCGCCTGGAAAAACGGCTCTATCTTTTTGCGATTGGTGTTTAAAAATAGCAAATTTTTTGCGCTCAACTTCTTGCGGACTAAGCGGCACGGCCATTTCAATTTCATGCGTTTCAAATTCAAGCCAAGCTCCTCGGTACATCCACAACCAGCAATCTTTAACCCAGCTTTCGGTTTTTTGTAATCTTTTTAAGGCTTCTAAAATGATATTGAAACAAACAATATGTGTTCCGTGTGGATCTTCAAAATCGCCTGCGGCAAAAACTTGATGAGGTTTAGTTTTTTGTAACAACTCCATCGTGAGTACGATATCGGTCTCAGTAACTGGATTTTTCTGATTTTTTCCGCTCTCGTAAAAAGGCAAGGCCATAAAATGAATTTGGTCATCTTTTAATCCGCAATAACGTGCCCCTGCAATTGCTTCTCCCTTCCTAATTAAGCCTTTTACTGTTTGTATTTCTGGTGTATCTATTTGATTGGGTTGTTTTTTAGCTATAAATTCACGCATATTTGCGTAAACTTCTTTCATCTCGGGTTGTTTGATGCCCATTTTTTCTGCAAAATCAATGTTAAATTCTACAAAACGTAGCGCATCGTCATCCCAAACAGCTGTGTTGCCCGATGTTTGGTAGGCAACGTGTACTTCATGGCCTTGATCTACCAAACGTATAAAAGTGCCACCCATCGAAATGACATCATCATCTGGGTGCGGAGAAAAAATTAGCGAGCGTTTTTTCGCTGGCTGTGCTCTTTCTGGTCTTTGGCTGTCATCCGCATCAGGCTTACCGCCGGGCCAGCCCGTAATGGTATGTTGAAGTTTGTTAAAAATATGGATATTAATGTTATAAACAGGCCCTTTTTCTAGGGCCAGTTGCGCCATACCATTGTTATTAAAATCGTCTTCTGTTAATTTTAAAATTGGTTTTTTCAAAATCTTTGCCAACCAAATTACCGCTTTGCGGGTAAGTTCGTCGGTCCAAACACAATCTTTTACTAGCCAAGGCGTGTCAAACCTGGTCAATAAAGATGCAGCATCTTCATCCAAAATAAATTCAACATTATCCGAAAGTTGCAAATAAGTTGCGGGTACTTCACTAGAAATTTCGCCTTCAACAGCCTTTTTAATAATAGCTGCTTTTTTGCCATTCCAGGCCATCAATACAATTTCTCTGGCCTTAAAAATAGTGCCTATGCCCATGGTTACTGCTTTTGTAGGCACAAAAGATTTACCTCCAAAATCTCGGGCTGCATCTTTACGCGTAAGATCGTCTAAAGTAACTAATCGAGTGCCAGAGTTTGGCGCCGACCCTGGTTCGTTAAAACCAATGTGGCCTGTACGTCCGATACCTAAAATCTGCATGTCTAAGCCTCCAGCTTCTGTAATTTTACGTTCGTAGGCCAAACAAAAAGCAGCAATATCTTCAATTGCCAATGTTCCGTCGGGGATATGTATATTATTTTTATCAATGTCAATATGGCTAAACAAATGTTCATTCATAAAGGTAACATAGCTCTGTGCCGCTGTAGGCCGCATAGGATAATATTCGTCTAGGTTAAAGGTAATTACGTTTTTAAAACTCAATCCCTCTTCTTTGTGTAAGCGAACAAGTTCGGCATATACAGCTATTGGAGTTGCGCCCGTTGCCAAGCCCAATACGGCATTTAAATTTTGTGATTGCTTAGCTTTTATAATGTCGGCAATGCGGTGTGCAACATTGATTGATGCTTCTTTTGAATTTTTAAAAACGGTTACAGGTAGCTTCTCGAACCTCGTTTCCTCTAATAGATTTAATCGTGCCATTAATATTTATTATTTAGTGAACGGAGCGGTAAATATAGAAGTATTTTTAAAAAAATCAGAAAATTTTATTGTAATGCATGGTTTGCATTTATATTTACGAACTTTAAGCAAATGAATTCAAATATCAACAAGCTTTATCAGCTATCAGCTAAAAGCGAGCGTAAAATTATTGGCCTGATGTCTGGTACCTCTATGGATGGTTTAGACATTGCCCTTTGTCTTTGCAAAAATAGTGGCCCCGAAACCGAAGTAGAATTGTTAAACTTTCTCACGATACCTTATGAAGAGGGTTTTAGAGCCGACGTGAAAAGTATTTTTGCAAAGCGAACTGTCGATTTGGAAAAGGTATGTTTGCTGAACGAATTTATTGGCATTAAACACGCCGAAATGATAAAGCAAGCCTTGAAAATTTGGAACGTGGATACAGCC
>CANHHZ010000239.1 GCA_947460275.1 Sphingobacteriaceae bacterium
CCTTTTGCTTCAATGATGTCGGCGGTATCGCGGATGCCAGCGGTGTCTATAAACCTAAAAATAATGCCGTTGATATTCAGTTCGTCTTCAATGGTATCGCGGGTGGTACCAGCAATGTCTGATACGATGGCTCTTTCTTCGTTTAACAAAGCGTTTAACAGGGTTGATTTGCCTACATTTGGCCTACCTGCAATAACTACGGGTACCCCATTTTTGAGCACGTTGCCTACTTCGAAAGAAGAAATGAGATTGGAGATGTGAGATGTGAGACGCGAGACTAACCCACGCAACTGCTCGCGGTTGGCAAACTCTACATCTTCTTCGGCAAAATCGAGCTCTAGTTCAATCATAGAAGCAAAATGGATCAATTGTTCTCGTAAAGCTTTTAATTCGGTGGCAAAACCGCCACGCATTTGTTGGATGGCTACATCGTGTGAGGCCTTGCTGTCGGATGCAATTAAATCAGCTACGGCTTCGGCCTGGCTCAAATCTAACCCGCCATTTAAAAAAGCACGTAAAGTAAATTCGCCAGGTTTGGCAGGCCTTGCGCCTTTTTTAATCAACAAATTGATGATTTGCTGAATGATATAATTAGAACCATGGCAAGATATTTCGACCACATTTTCTTTGGTATACGACTTTGGGGCCACGTATAAACTTGCTACCACTTCATCTACAATTACTTCTTGATCTTTAATTAAACCAAAATGTAAAGTATGAGAAGCTTGCTTGGTTAAATCTTTGCCCGAAAAAACTTGGTTGGTTAAAGTAATGGCATCGGGACCCGACAAACGAATAACGCCAATAGCTCCACTTCCTGAAGGTGTTGACAAAGCAATAATGGTATCGGTTGGGTACATTGGATTGATTTAAATTAACAGCTTTTGTTTGGCACCATTAACTGCACAAAAATACTGCTTTTTTTGATAGTTTTTAGAGCTAAGCTGTGTCTATACCAACAAATATGTTTTTTATTTACAAATCAAATTCTCTACTTTAGTGTTTAACATTAGACATATGACGAACGAATTCCCCACCACCGTAAAAAGAGCCATCGAACTTTTAGGCTTAGCGCTTATTGTTGCCATATTGGTTATTGGTAAAGACATTATTACACCAGTACTTACTGCATTCTTTGTCAGCATTATGCTGTTGCCAATTTATCGTTTTTTAATGAAGCGTAAAGTGCCCGAATCATTAGCTATTCTTTTACCTATTTTGGTGGTTTTGGTATTTGTGTCGCTTATTATTTGGTTCTTTTCGGCACAATTGGGCAGCTTAGTGAACGATTTGCCTCAAATTAAACAAAACATTAGCAAGCATCTTAATTCGTTGAGTATGTGGATAAGTGGTTTTACCAATTATTCGGCCAAAGAACAACTGGATTTTATAAATACTAAAAGCAACGATTTGTTGGCTATTGGCGGAAAAGTAGCGAGTGGCGCCGCAGTTACGCTAAGTAGTGTTTTTATTTTTGTTGGCTTGTTGCCTATTTATATTTATCTCATTTTATTTTATAAAGACACCTTGTTGCGCTTTGTTTTTATGTGGTTTAATCCAAAGGAGCATGCTAAGGTAAAAGAGGTGGTTTACGAAACAGAAGCTATCATTAAAAATTACCTCGTGGGCTTATTGATTCAGGTAAGTTACATGACCGTTCTTTTGGGTGGCATTTTGTTAATTATCGGCATTAAACACGCCTTACTTATTGGGGTAATTTTTGCCATTTTAAATCTCATTCCTTATGTTGGTGCCCTAATTGGTAATTTAATTGGCGTATTGCTAACCTTAACCTCGTCTACCGAATTATGGCCTATTATTACTGTTTTAGGTGTAATTGCCGTAGTTCAGTTTTTAGATAACAACATTTTAATGCCACGTATTGTGGGATCAAAAATTAAAATCAATGCTCTATTTTCTATTTTGGGGGTACTTATAGGCGGCAGCATTGCGGGAGTTCCGGGTATGTTTTTATCGATGCCCATCGTTGCTGTACTTAAAATTATTTTCGACCGTAGCGAAGGATTTAAAAAATGGGGCGTATTATTGGGCGATGAACGACCGACTAAAAACCCGATGCTTTAGGGAGGAAAAGTGGAAAGATTGAAAGTGGAAAGTGTGTATTATACTATCTAAATACTAACTACTAAATACTAACTACTACTTAAACAAGACATCATAAGCAAACCTTAAAATAGTACCAAAAATAACGATTAAGAAAAAAATACGCACAAATTTATTGCCTTTAAGTAGGGCTAGCTTTGCACCAAAAAATGAACCTAAAACATTAAAAACTGCCATAGGCAGCGCATATTGAAACAATACGTGACCAGTAGAGCTGAAGTAGATAATGGCGGCCAAGTTGGTGGCTATATTTACAATTTTGGCGTGAGCACTAGCGCCTATAAAATCGAAACCGAGTACGGCCACAAAAACCAAAATTAAAAAAGAACCTGTTCCTGGGCCAATCAATCCATCGTAAAAACCAATAATTAAGCCAAACAAAGCAGCCATGAGCACTTGTTTGCGCACCGAGTGATTTTTGTGTTGTTGTATGCCAAACTGCTTGTTAAAATAGGTGTACAAAGCAACCAACACCAATACCGCCAAAATAACTGGCTTAATGACTGCATTGTTAATTTTGCTTACCGAAAAAGCCCCTAACAGCGAAGCGCAAAATGCAGCCAGCACACAAGCCAACAACACTTTATAATTGAGTTTAATTTGTCGGGCATATTTATACGCAGCCACGCTTGTACCTAACAAGGAAGGAATTTTTACCGTGCCAAAAATGGTAGCGGCCGGATAATGCGGCAAAATAAGCAAGGTAGCAGGCGTTTGCAATAAACCACCGCCACCTACAATCGCATCAATAAAGCCTGCCGCAAAGGCAGCAAGACATAACAAAATGAGTTCTTGGAGCATTAATTATTTAATTTATTTGGGAGTCAGAAAGGCGGAAAGTCGGGAAGAACGAAAGACCGAAAGTCGGGAAGTCGGGAAGTCGGGAAGACCGAAAGTCGGGAAGTCGGAAAGTCGGAAAGTCCGGTAGTTGGAATTCTCGATACTTAATACTCCCAACCCA
>CANHHZ010000240.1 GCA_947460275.1 Sphingobacteriaceae bacterium
ATATTGATTCCTAAGTTGATGGCAAAATCAGAGCAAGCTTTAACGGCCTCGTACAATCTAGCATCTTCGCCTTCGTTTTTACAGGCCCACATCCAATTGGCTGATAAGGAAACGCTGGTTAGTCCATCTTTTAAAGGTGCCCAAACAATATTTGATAGCGATTCGGCAATGGCATTTCTACTTCCAGCTGCTGGATCTATTAATGCAGAAATGGGTGCGTGACCAACCGAAGTGGCTATGCCTTCTTTTCCTTTAAAATCTAATGCCATTACTCCACAATTGTTTAATGGCAATTGCAAAGGCCCTGCACATTGTTGTTTGGCAACGCGACCACCCACACATCTATCCACTTTGTTGGTTAGCCAATCTTTACAAGCCACGGCTTCTAACTGTAATACCTGATTTAAATATTCTGGCAATAAATTTTCATTGTATACAACAGGTTGATAAGTTCGGGTTACGGTTTTGTCGTCCATCACTACTTTTGGTGAGCTGCCAAACATATCGCTTAAAGCCAAATCCATTGGTGTTTGACCAGTAGTTTCTGATTGGAATGTAAAACGATGATCGCCAGTTACCTTACCAACGGTATACATTGGTGAACGCTCTCTATCGGCAATTTTTTGTAAAGTTTCAATGTGTTCATCGCTAATTACTAATCCCATACGTTCTTGAGATTCGTTGCCAATAATTTCTTTAGCAGATAGGGTAGGGTCGCCTACTGGAAGTTTGTCTAAGTTGATCTTTCCGCCAGTTTCTTCTACCAGTTCAGATAAACAGTTTAAATGTCCACCTGCACCATGATCGTGTATGGAAACGATAAAATTCTCTTCGCTTTCTACCATACCACGAACCGCATTTGCTGCTCGTTTTTGCATTTCGGGATTAGAACGTTGAATGGCATTTAATTCAATACCACTGCCGTGCTGACCGGTGTCTGCAGAAGAAACTGCTGCGCCGCCCATTCCAATTCTATAGTTTTCACCACCTAAAACCACAATATTATCGCCAGCTTTAGGTTTCTGTTTTTGAGCTTGGCTTAATTTACCATACCCAACGCCACCTGCTAGCATAATTACTTTATCGTAACCAAGTTTTCTGTGGGCGACATTAAGGTTGTCATTTTCTTCGTTGTGCTCAAAAGTAAGTACAGAGCCAGTAATTAAAGGCTGGCCAAATTTATTGCCAAAATCTGTTGCGCCGTTTGATGCCTTAATTAAAATATCCATTGGTGTTTGGTAAAGCCATTGCCTTTCTTCAACACCTTTTTCCCAAGGTCTATCTGCTGTTAAGCGAGAAAGTGCAGTCATGTAAACTGCTGTACCTGCCAAAGGCAAAGAACCTTGTCCGCCGGCTAGTCTGTCTCTAATTTCTCCGCCAGAGCCAGTTGCAGCCCCATTAAAAGGTTCTACGGTAGTTGGAAAATTATGCGTTTCTGCTTTGATAGAAATTACAGAATCAAAATCAGTAGTAGCATAATAAGCAGGTTCATCTGCACGTGTTGGTGCAAATTGCTCTACTCTTGGTCCTTTAATAAAAGCTACATTATCTTTGTATGCTGATACGATATCGTTAGGGTTTTCTTCAGAAGTTTTACGGATAAGTTTAAATAAGGATGTAGGTTGCTCAACGCCATCAATTACAAATTTTCCGTTAAATATTTTGTGACGGCAATGCTCTGAGTTGACTTGTGAAAAGCCAAACACTTCCGAGTCTGTTAATTTTCTTCCAAGTTTTGTTGACAAAGCGTTCAAGTAGTCGACTTCTTCATCACTTAAAGATAAACCCTCTTGTTTATTGTAAGCAGCAATATCTTCGATGGCTAAAATTGGTTCAGGTTTGATGTTGATGTCGAAAATGTCCTGATCAAGTTTGCTATATTTTTGAGCTAGCATAGGATCAAAATCCTTAAAATCATCAGTTACTCTCTTAAATTCCTCAATTCTTATCACCCCCTCAATGGCCATATTTTGAGTAATTTCTACAGCATTTGTGCTCCATGGAGTAACCATAGCTGCCCTAGGGCCTACAAAAAAATCGTTTAGGTTGTTTTGTTGGTGCAGCTTGGCGCCGCCAAATAACCATTCTAATTTTGTAATGTCTGTGCTAGAAAGTGGTTTTGCGATTTGCAAAACAAAGACCGTTTGAGATGGGCTTAAGAAGAAGTGAATCATGCTTGTTTTTTGTTATTGCAAATTTAGTGTTTAAATTTTAAAATGCCATTAATGCTTTTAATATATTAGCATTTTGTTTCTTTGTGATCTAAAAAAAGAATTCGAGTTTTTTAAATGGCAGACATTTTTAAGTTTAAGCAATTTGAGGTCGACCAGCGGGGGTGTGGTATGAAAATTAATACTGATGGGGTTTTATTGGCAACAATGGCAACGGCCGAAAATCCTCATCGAATTTTAGATATTGGTACCGGAACAGGGGTGATGGCTTTGATGTTGGCCCAAAGATTTGAAGTGGCTACTGTAGAAGCCGTAGAAATTGAGGAAACAGCTGCAACAACTGCGGAGAATAATTTTAGAAATTCTATTTTTAATGATAGGCTTACCTCTCATCACATAGACATTGCCGATTTTAGTTCTGCTCAAAAATTTGATTTAATTGTTTCCAATCCCCCTTATTTTGTAAATGACCTTAAAAACGCAACCCGTAAAAAAGGAATTGCTAGGCACGCGGAAATCAATTTTTTTGATAATTTGATGGCTAAAGTGAATGAACTTTTAACAGAAGACGGTGTGTTTTGGTTTATTTTGCCCGTTGCACAAGCGGAAATGTTAATAGAAAATGCTGCGTTATATTGTTTAAGACCAAGTTGTGTTATCGAGCTTCACTCTGATAAAAGTAAGTCCGCTTTTAGATGGATTGTATGTTTAGCTAAAACAGAAAATTTACCTCAGCATCAGCATTTTTATATTTACGAAGATGAAAAGATTTATACCCAGGCCTATAAAGTTTTGTTAAGGGATTTCTTTTTGGACTATTAATAAAACAAGAATGAAAAAAATAGGTTTATTGTCAGATACGCATGGTTACTTAGATGATG
>CANHHZ010000241.1 GCA_947460275.1 Sphingobacteriaceae bacterium
AAACTTTTCTGAGGGAATTGTTGTGCCTTTCCAAGATTCAGTGCGAGTGGCGCCTGGTAAAATTGCCGTAACTTTGACGTTGTATGGTGCTAATTCTTTGCGCAATACGTGATTTAGACTTAACATTGCAGCTTTTGTTACACTATAACTCCCTGCATTTTCTATTGCTTGTGTGCTTGCTATAGAGCAAATATTAAAAATATGACCTGATTGCTGCAAACGCATTACTTTTCCAAAAAATTTAGATAGGTAATACGTAGCACTAAGATTTACATTTAGATGTTGCTCAAAAATTTCATCCTCTTCGTCAAGCAAACTTACAGGCATAAATACACCTACATTGTTTACCAAAACATCAATCTTTGTAAAGGCAATTTTTGATTTTTCGGCAAAGGCTAACACCTCTTCTTTGCGGCCACAATCTACAACCAAAGTAAAAACCTGATTTCCATAGACTTCCAATTCAAGTTTCAAACTTTCTAAATCAGCTTTGTTTCTAGCACATATAGCCAAATTATATCCATTTTTAGCCAATTTTAAAGCAATTGCCCTCCCAATTCCTTTGGTAGCCCCAGTAATTATCGCATTCATTTCCCTAATATTTTATCGTTACAAAAAAGAGGATTAATATCGATAAACAATAATATTTTTTTTAGAAATAACCAATTCCAGAACATTTTTTGTTGTTTCTTTGTATAAATATTATGTTTACATTAAAAGTTAAACTTAACTAAATGAATTTTACCAATTTTGGCAAATACATACTGCTCCTAAAAGCAGTTTTCAGAAAACCCGAAAAAACTAAAATATATGTAAAGGCTATTTTTCAACAAATGGATTTTATAGGTGTAGGCTCTTTAGGTTTGATAAGTATTATATCTACATTTATTGGTGCGGTAATGACTTTGCAAATTGCCTTCCAATTGGTTAGTGATTTGATTCCAAAAACGATTATCGGACAAGTAAACAGAGACTCAAGCATATTAGAACTAAGTCCAACAATCAGCGCAATTGTGTTGGCAGGTAAAATTGGATCAGCCATTTCATCAGAAATAGGTACAATGCGGGTAACAGAGCAAATTGATGCGTTGGAAATTATGGGCATCAATTCTCCAGGTTATTTAATTCTTCCAAAAATTTTAGCTGGCATTACTATGGTGCCTATGCTGGTAATTATTTCGATGGTACTAAGTATTGGTGGTGGATATTTGGGCGGTACTCTTTCGGGTGCTGTTACTGCAGCCGAATATATACAAGGGATTACAAGCGAATTTAATCCTTACACCATCACCGTTGCTTTGGTAAAAGCGTTTGTTTTTGGCTTCATCATCACCTCGGTACCAGCTTACGAGGGATTTTATGTAAAAGGCGGCGCCTTAGAAGTTGCACAAGCAAGTACAAGAGCTGTGGTAATTAGCTGTATCAGCATTCTAGCTTGTGATTACATTATAACCCAATTATTGTTATGATCGAAATCAAAGACATTTATAAATCGTTTGGCGACAATGAGGTTTTAAAGGGAATTTCGGGTAAGTTTGAAGCTGGAGTAACCAACTTAATTATTGGCGGATCCGGTTCTGGAAAAACTACATTGCTAAAATGTATGATAGGGCTTCATCAACCAGAAAAAGGTAGCGTTTTATATGACGGAAGAGAGTTTACCACACTAAACTTCAAAGAGCGTATAGAAATAAGGAAAGAAATTGGCATGCTTTTTCAAGGCTCAGCTTTATTTGATTCGATGACAGTGGAAGAGAATATAATGTTTCCATTAAACATGTTTACAGACCAACCTTTGAAAGAAAAATTAGATCGTGTAAATTTTTGTTTAGAGCGAGTAAACCTAGCGGGGAAAAATAATTTATTTCCGACCGAACTTTCGGGAGGAATGAAAAAAAGGGTAGGTATTGCGAGGGCAATTGCCATGAATCCAAAATATCTTTTTTGCGATGAGCCTAATTCTGGCTTAGATCCAAAAACATCAATCGTTATTGATGAACTGATAAAAGAACTCACTGAAGAATACAATACCACAACTATAGTGGTTACACACGATATGAACTCGGTAATGGGCATTGGCGATTACATTATATTTTTACACGAAGGAAAGAAATTTTGGGAAGGCTCTAACAAAGAAATTTCGAAAACAGAAATCGAAGAGCTGAATGACTTTGTATTTGCAAGCCGTTTTATGAGAGCTGCAAAAAACAACTTATAATTATTGATTATGATTAACCTCTTAACTCCAGCGCACTGGAAAGATTACGAATTAATTGATTGTGGAGATTTTGAGAAATTAGAACGTTTTGGAAACGTTATTCTTTGTAGACCAGAGCCGCAAGCTGTTTGGAAAAAAGTTTTATCCCCACAAGAATGGAAAAAAAGAACAAACATCTATTTCAAAGGTCGTTCGGCTACTTCGGGCGAATGGATAAAGGCAGACAAAAATATTCCTGATCGTTGGAATATTAATTATAGAAACGAAGAAATTAGCATTAACCTTCGCTTGGGGCTTACGTCTTTTAAACATGTGGGTGTTTTTCCGGAGCAGGCAGTAAATTGGGATTATATCTCTTCATCTATTAAAAAATTTAAAACTGCCACACCAAAAGTATTAAACCTTTTTGCCTATACTGGAGCTGCCTCCTTGGTAGCAAAAGCAGCAGGCGCAGATACCACCCACGTGGACTCCATAAAACAAGTAGTAAACTGGGCCAACGAAAATCAGGAATTATCAAAGCTACAGGATGTGAGATGGGTGGTAGAAGATGCCCTTAAATTTGTAAAGAGAGAATTGAAACGCGGAAAAAAATATAACGGAATAATTTTAGATCCACCCGCTTTTGGGCACGGACCAAACGGCGAAAAATGGAAATTAGAAGACCATATTCAAGAAATGATGCAAGAAGTAGTTCAATTGCTTGATGAAGACGAACATTTTTTAATCTTAAACACCTATTCTTTAGGTTTTTCATCAGTAATTGTAGAAAACTTAATTAAAACCTCTTTTCCACAAGTAAAAAATCTAGAAACTGGCGAACTCTATCT
>CANHHZ010000242.1 GCA_947460275.1 Sphingobacteriaceae bacterium
GCAGTAGTAACTAATTTAACTAGAGATAGCATTGAAGTTTTGCCAGATGGCGCCAAATATCCGCTGATCGTGGAAAAATATACCTGGAAAAACATCAAATACACTACTAACAAAACCACCAACGAAATTGAAGAAGAAACTGCAGGTACATTTGCGCAGTTTCCGCTAAAGTTAGCTTGGGCAATAACGGTGCATAAAAGTCAAGGCTTAACTTTCGATAAAGCGATTATTGACATCGGCGATGCCTTTGCTCCAGGACAAATTTATGTAGCCCTTTCTCGCTTGCGATCTTTAGACGGCTTGATTTTAACCTCTTTAATAAATAGCCGAGCCATAAGACAAGACCAAAATGTTACTTTTTTTGCCCGCACCAAGCAGCAGCAAGAAGATTTAAGTATTCAAATAAAAAAAGAAAGTGCTAATTTTTTGAAGCAATCGCTATTACAAAGCTTCGATTTTACCATTCTAGATATTTACGTTTACGAGCATGTTTTTAGTTATACCAAATCCGAAAATCGATCTACAAAACAAACGCACCTAAGTAACGCCGTAAAAATACAGCAAGATTTAATTGCCCTAAAAGCAAATGCCGATAAGTTTTTGAAACAAATAGAACGTTTGTTTAATGCCGATATCGCCGAAAGCATGCAATTGCTTTTAGAACGAACAGAAGCTGGCGAAAATTACTTCAATCCACAATTAGCGCAAATAAGCAACAGCATTTTTGATTTGATAGAAGTGGTAAAAGTTGAAAAACAAACCAAAGAATACTTAGCCGAACTTTTTGAGCTAGAAACCATGTTTTACGAGCAGTATAGAAAAATTGCCAAGTCAAAAGCAATGTTAGTTGCTAGCATAAGTGGAACCGAATTGAGCAAAGCAGATTTACAAACCTTGTACAAAAGCAGCCATAGAGAAAGCCAAATTGCAAAGGCATACACCATGCCAAATAAACAAGCTTACGAATATCCGGCCGAAGACGATTTTTACAGCAAACCGAAAAGCAAAAAAGCAAAAGCCGAAAAACTACCAAAAAAAGACACCAAAGCAGACAGCTTAATTTTGTTTAAGGAAGGTAAAAGTATCTCCGAAATTGCCAAAGAGCGCAAGCTTACCCAAAGCACCATTGAAGGACATTTGGCGCATTACATTGCCAAAGGCGAAATTAAAGCTTCTGAGGTACTGAGCGAACAAAAACTTAGTAAAATTGTAGCAGCCATTGTAAAATTAAAATCGATAAAAATGAACGATATCCGAGAGCATTTTGGGGCTAGTTATGCGTACGGAGAAATAAAAATAGCCATAGCGGCGTATTTGGCGGAAGAAAGTTGAAAGTGGTAAGTTATGCGTTATAAGTAATAAGTTAAACCACCATTGCAAGGCACTAAATTTGCTTAAAGAAATTTCTTATATACCTTAAATTCTTAGCGAAAACATTATTAAAGGCTCTTGAGTGCAGACTCAAGACTATATACTTAAATCTCCCTCAAAAACCTTTACTGCTGGGCCGCATAAAAAAACATCACTAAATTTTTGCCCGTCGTAATTAAAGTTTAC
Organism: Sphingobacteriaceae bacterium; assembly: GCA_947460275.1. GTDB lineage: Bacteria > Bacteroidota > Bacteroidia > Sphingobacteriales > Sphingobacteriaceae > Pedobacter. Next base: position 1,558 of record CANHHZ010000242.1, read on the forward strand.
TTGTAGTTTGCCGCCCAATACCTCAATTGCAGTTTCTATTTTACCTATCTGGTTATGCTTTTTGGCTATAGCCATAGCTACCGCCGTTACACCAGTTCCACAGGCGTAGGTTTCGTCTTCTACCCCACGCTCAAAAGTACGCACAAACAAATGCTCGGCCTTTGGCTCTACAAAATTTACATTAATGCCTTTTGACTTGTATTTATCGCTATTTCTAATGGTTTTTCCAGCATTAAAAACATCCATTTCTTGTAAAGCGCTTACTTGTTGTACGTAATGGGGCGAGCCAGTGTTTAAAACAAAGGCATCTCCATCATTTTCAATGGTTTCAACATCAATCATTTGTAGCTCTACCCAATTGCCTTCGGCAGTAATTTTGGCATAATGAGGGCCATCAACTGCCAAAAAATTAGTCTCGCTGTCAATTACACCTAAGTACTTGGCAAAGGCCACAATACATCTTCCGCCATTGCCGCACATGCTGCCCAAATTTCCGTCGGCATTATAATAAACCATCTCAAAATCAAAGTCGCTATGCGTAGAAAGCAACATCAATCCATCGGCACCAATGCCAAACCTACGGTCGCAAAGCTTTGCCACAAGGTTTTTGTCCATATTTTTAAAAGCATTGGTTCGGTTATCAATTAAAATGAAATCGTTGCCTGCGCCTTGGAATTTAGAAAAATGGATTTGCATATTTTTAGTTCTTAATGCCCTTCAAAAGCTATTTAACTCTTATTTGTGTACAATTTAACAAAATTTAACACAAAAAAGGTGATGTTGGGCATACAAATATCGTTTATATGGTATTAATTTTGAGTAAAAATTTAACAAAGCCCTAAGTATTTAACTAGGCAACTGATAATTATCTATTAAAGGTCTTAAATAAAACAAATTATGCAAATGAAAAAAATTGGATTAGTACTCTTCGCTGCATTTTTAGGAGGTGCAGTAGCCATTGGGTCTTATAAACTGTTAGAGCGTAATATAGACGGACTAACGCTAACTGAAAAACAGAATTTGATGTTTGCCAATAACCCAGTGAAAATCTCGTCAACTGGAAATATAGATTTTGTGCAAGCAGCGGCAACAGTTTCACCGGCTGTGGTACACATTAAAACTACCTATGCAACTAAAGCTTCGCAAAGCCAAGGTTTTGGTATGCAGGATATGTTTGAACAATTTTTTAGAGGCGGCGGCGGCCGAAGCTTAAACATCCCAAAAGCCTCCTCCGGCTCAGGTGTAATCTTAACTTCGGATGGCTACATTGTAACCAATAACCATGTGGTAGAAAATGCCGAAAAAATTGAGGTTATTTTATCAAACAGACGTAAAGTAATTGCCAAAGTAATTGGCAGGGATCCTAACACTGATTTAGCCCTGATAAAAGTTGAAGAAACAGGTTTGCCATTTGTTAAAATGGGCAACTCAGACAATGTTCAGGTGGGCGAATGGGTGTTGGCCGTTGGTTTCCC
>CANHHZ010000243.1 GCA_947460275.1 Sphingobacteriaceae bacterium
GCCAACGGAAAAAAACTAGGCTTCATTACACAAGAAATTGGCAGAGAGATAAATACCATGGGTTCTAAAGCCAATGATGCACATATACAGCATTTGGTAGTAGGCATGAAAGAAGAATTAGAAAAAATAAAAGAACAGTTATTAAACGTGTTGTAATGTTGGCAAAGTTTAAATGTTGTCATGCAACCTTAAAACTTTCTAACCTTTCAACCTTCCAACTTTATCATTAATGCAAGGCAAACTCATTATATTTTCTGCACCATCTGGGGCAGGCAAAACCACCATCGTAAAACACCTGTTAAAGAAATTTCCACAGCTAAGCTTTTCTATTTCGGCAACCACCCGAGAAGCAAGAGGTGCTGAAAAAAACAACGAAGATTATTATTTTATTAGTAAGGAAGATTTTTTACATAAAGTTGCCCACCAAGAATTTGTTGAGTTTGAGGAAGTTTATAATGGTACTTTTTACGGCACACTGCGCTCGGAAATTGAGCGCATGTGGAATGAAGGCAGGCATGTGATTTTTGACATTGATGTAGAAGGTGGCTTACGTTTAAAAAGAAAATATGAAAATGATGCTTTAGCCATTTTTGTACAGCCACCATCCTTAGATGTGCTAAAAGAACGTTTGGCTGGAAGAGGAACTGATAGCGAAGAAAAACTACAAGAACGCTACATTAAAGCCGAAAAAGAACTTAAATACGCCGACAAATTTGATATCATATTAAAGAACTACGATTTGGAAATTGCCTGTAAGGAAGCCGAAAAATTAGTTGGCGATTTTTTGGCGTCTAGATAATAAATTTCGTCAAAATAGATATAAATTGGCAAAGCTAAAGCAGATAGACATGGGCACGAAACAACCCTCTCATCAAAAAATTGGTTTATTCTTCGGTTCGTACAACCCTGTACATATTGGCCATTTAGTTATTGCCAATTATATGGCAACGTTTACAGAGCTAAAAGAAGTTTGGCTAATTGTTTCGCCCCATAATCCTTTAAAACAAAAAAGTGGATTGGCCAACATGTACGATAGGCTTGAAATGGCCAAATTAGCCACCGAAAATGCAACGCAAATTAAAGTGAGCGACATTGAATTTAAATTGCCGCAGCCTTCGTATACCATTGATACGCTTGCTCATTTGGAGGAGCGCTATCCCGAAAAAGAATTTGTGCTGATTATGGGTGCAGATAATTTATCCTCACTAAAAAAATGGAAAAACTTTGAAGTTTTATTAAAAGACTATTCTATTTATGTTTATCCAAGGCCAGGTGCCGACCTAAGCGAATGGAAAGAACATCCCTCAATAACATTTACAGATACGCCACAAATGGAAATTTCTTCGACTTTTATCCGCAAAGCGATAAAAGAAAATAAAAATGTTCAGTTTTTTGTGCCAGATAACGTGTTAGCTTTTATCGAACAAAAAAGCATGTACAAATAAAAAGCTAAGCTTTATACAGTAAAAAAACCGTTGGTTTTTTATGTAAATCTAACCTTTCGCTGCGCCACATACCCACAGGCAATGTTTTAATAAACTCATCTTGGCCATTGATGTTGCAAGCAATGCAAAGCTGCGTATTGCTTTGGCAATTTTTTAGTATATCGTCCAACAAATGATTGTTTCTGAAAGGTGTTTCCATAAACAATTGCGTTTGTTTGTTTTTTACTGATAAACTTTCAAGTTCCTTAATTTGCTTGGCTCGCTCTGCTTTATCTATAGGCAAATACCCATGAAAGGCGAAGCTTTGTCCGCTTAAACCTGAGGCCATTAAAGCCTGCAACATAGAGTTTGGCCCTACTAAAGGCACTACTTTTATACCTCTTTTGTGTGCCTCGGCAACAATTTCTGCACCTGGATCTGCAACCCCCGGACATCCAGCCTCGCTCATTAAACCCACATCTGTTCCACTCATCAATTCTTTAAAAAAAGGCACCAATGAATTTCCACGTTTGTGCTTGCCATAATCATGTATCAGCAATTCGCTTTGTGGCGTAGTTATCCCAGCCTCTTTTAAAAACTTACGTGCCGTTTTTTCATTTTCAACAATGTAGGTTTTAAGGGAATTGATGGTGTCTATCAAAAATGGAGTAAATGATTTTTGAGTAGCGTTTTCGGCCAGTGGAACTGGAACTAAAAAAAGTGTGCCTTTTTGCATAGGTTACAAAAATACGTTTTTATAACAATAAGCACTAAGCAAATAGTTATTGTAGCAAATTTAGTGCTATGCGACTAATTTTTAAAACAATGCTGATGTGCGAATTTTAGCCCTTAAAAACACCAAAAACAAAACATAAGCGTTTAAATAGCATAAAATATCCTTTAAATTACCTGCCGGGTTGCTCTTTTTTAAAACTGGTGTTCTAATTGATATACTTTAAAGGTTAGGTAAATTTTAAAACACACAATTATGAAAAATTTAATCAAATTACCAGCAATTGTTTTGGGGGCTATGCTCTTACTTGCCATTAGCGCACAAAAAACAAAAGCACAAACAGAAGATATTTCATTACAATCATTTTACGACGAGCTTTCGCCCTATGGCACTTGGATAAGCGACCCACAATATGGCTATGTTTGGCGCCCCGATGTAGACCAAAGAGAGTTTAGACCCTATTATACCAATGGAAGATGGGTTATGACTGAATACGGAAATACTTGGGTGAGCAATTACGATTGGGGTTGGGCGCCGTTTCATTACGGAAGATGGGTTTACAACCGTTACAACGAATGGCTTTGGATACCCGATACCAATTGGGGGCCTGCTTGGGTAAGCTGGAGAAGCGGTGGTGGTTATTACGGATGGGCACCACTAGGTCCAAGCATACACATCGGCATTAACATTGGCCGTGGCGGATACCGCATACCAGACATGTGTTGGAACTTTATCCCTTATCGTTCTATTTATAGCACTTATTACCCGCGTTATTACGGCTATAGAAATAGAGTTTACATTCAAAACACCGTAATTATCAACAACACTTATGTTAGAAATAACAGAACGTATTACAGCGGACCAAGAGCAGAAGA
>CANHHZ010000244.1 GCA_947460275.1 Sphingobacteriaceae bacterium
ACAATATTGCAAGTGGCGGTAGTAATGAAGTATCTTCTACCATTTTAGCTCAAGCAACTTCACACGAATTCTATTTTATACCATCAGGTGTATCTGTAACGGTTCAAAAAACAGATAAAGACAAAAGCGGATACCCTATTGGTTTTTTAAGCAGTTGGCAAACTGCAGGCGCTGGCACTGGTAGCATCTTATTTAAATTGATGCACAAAACAGCCCTAAAAGGCCCTAACGATGGGCCTAATGTAGGCCACAGCGACATTCAATTAAATTTACCAATCATTATTAAGTAAAAACAAACCCATGAAAAAGAGTATTATTTTTTTATTGAGCATTTTAATTTCAAGTGCAACATTTGCGCAAGTTAGTTTTGGAGTAAAGGCAGGTTACAACGCCGCAAGTGTAAAATCTAACGACGCAGAAATTACCGATGACGGACAAACATTGTCTGGTTTTCATATTGGTTCTGTATTGAGCGTTCCATTTAATAAAAGTGTTTCGTTTCAAACAGGTCTTAACCTTGGAACCAAAGGTGTAAATGTGGCGCACCAAGGACATGGCGATAAATTTAAATTTACTGCACTTGACATTCCTTTAAATATTGTGGTTCACAGCAAAAAAGGTTTGTTTGCAGGAACAGGTTTAAACCTTGGCTATAATTTGTCAGGAAAATTAGACGCGGAGGACGACCCTACCGAAAATTATGATTTTGAATTTGGTAGCGATAAGAATTTTACAAGAGCAGATCTTGGCGTAAACTTTTTAGTTGGCTACCAAACAAAGTCTGGCATTTTTGTAAGCGCTAATAGTTTAGTGAGCTTAACAGATATTGCACCTAGTGCCGTTAGCTGGAAAAACAATGTAATTAGTTTATCTATTGGATATACCCTAAAGTCTTCTAAAAAATAAGAGGGTTCGAGAAAATTTTAGTGTTTTACAAAGGCCGCCCTACGGGCGGCCTTTGTTTTTTTTATGTGGGTCTTATTTTTTTATTGAAAAATAGTATATTTAAATAAACAAAAAGTATGGCGCTATCTGCATTACATACACGCTATTTAGCAGCAATTTGCTTACTATCAATGGTTTGTACAAGTTGCTTGCGCGAAAAAAATGGGGGCCTGTTTTTACCTGACGGTTTTGAAGCCGTTGTGGTGGTAGATAGTTTACCAGGCAGGGCTAGGCATTTGGCGGTAAATGATAATGGAGATATTTATGTAAAAGCCAATAAGCCCATTGAAGGTGGCATGAACTATGTTTTAAGAGACGAAAACAATGATGGCCGCGCCGATATCATTAAAAATTTTGGACCCATCGCTAGTGAGGGGGCTTATGCTACCGGCATGCGCATTCATAATGGATACCTCTATACTAGTTCAGAAATGCTAGTATACCGCTATAAATTAAAGAAGGGTGAGATGGTGCCTTCTAGCAAAGTAGAGTTTATTGTAATTGACAGCGGGCAACCGCGTGAGCATGATGGTAAGCCGCTTGCATTTGATGGCAAGGGTCATATTTTTGTTCCATTTGGCGCGCCTTCCGATGCATGTCAGGTAGAGAATAGACTTCCCGGTTCACCGGGTATGAAACCCTGCCCTATTTTAGATTCTAATGCAGGTGTTTGGATGTTTGACGAAAATAAAGTCAATCAATTTAGAACCACCGACGGTATAAAAGTAGCAACGGGCTTGCGCAGCCTAGTTGCCATGACATGGAACAATCAAGACAGTACACTCTATTGTGTGGGTCACGGCAGAGATGGACTTTCAAGTAGCTGGCCTCAATTTTACAACGAATGGCAGAGCGCCGTTTTACCTTCCGAAGCATTTTATAAATTAAAGCCTGGCGCCAATGCAGGTTGGCCATATTATTACTTTGATCAAATGAAGGGTAAAGTAATGGTGAATCCCGAATATGGCGGCGACGGTATTATAGAAAATACTGATAAAAATATTGAAACACCCATTGTAGGTTTTCCAGGTCATTATGCACCCAATGATTTACTTTTTTATACCGGAGATCAATTTCCTGCGCGTTATAAAAATGGCGCATTTATTGCCTTTCACGGATCTACCATTCGTGCCCCATACCCGCAAGCAGGGTATATTGTAGCGTTTGTCCCTTTTGTAAATGGTAAACCACAAAAATGGGAAGTTTTTGCAGATGGCTTTACCGGAAAAGATACACTAGTAAATACCAGTGATAGCAAGCACCGCCCTATGGGACTTGCACAAGGCCCAGATGGTTCATTGTATATTTCAGATTCTAAAAAAGGAAAAATTTGGAAAATACAATACAAAGGAAATAAAGAAACATTTTCTGATAAAAATCTAGCTGCTATGAAAGCTAGAGAAAACAGAACCTATGTTAAAAATCCAGACATAGTAAAAGACAATTTAGAAAAAGATAAAGTGGTACTTGGTGGCGAAAAACTCTATCAAATAAACTGCCGCGTTTGTCATCAAAAAAATGGACAAGGTGATGGTATCAGATTCCCTTCCATTGCAAAAACAGATTGGGTAAATGGAAACAAGGATACACTTATTGGCGTTATACTAAAAGGATTAGAAGGTCCTATAAAAATTAACGGCCAGCCTTTTCATGGAGCCATGCCTAAATTTTCGCAACTACCGGATAGAGATATCGCAAGCATACTTACCTATATCAGACAAAACTTTGGCAATACATCCGACTCCGTATCTAAAACATCTGTAACCATTGTACGTCAAAGGCTTCGCCTGTTAAAACGAAAAGAAATGCAGTTACAAAAAGAGGCTGAAGCTAAATTAAATGCAGCGGCTACTTTACGTAAATAGGCGTTGTTAACCCATTTAAATCGTACACGACTTTACCACCTTTAATGGTAAGCTCGCATTCGAATTTTTCGGTGCCATTTACTTTGTAACCAGTTTTATCGTAGAAGCCAAAATTGCCTTTTCTAATATTTAATATCGCAATATCGGCTTCTGCACCTTCTGACAAATGTCCAAGATTGGTTCTATTAATTACTTGTGCTGGCTTCCAGGTACTTGCTTTA